>JAZQDS010000071.1:0-4855 GCA_045546895.1 Eubacteriales bacterium
AAATCACCGGGCTCATCAACATATCTGCCAAACTGAGCATGGATGGGGCCGGGATGACGATACTGATGCTCCTCAGCAAAATCGGGGATCATCTTTCTCATGATGTCCAGCAGGTCATGCTGCAGATACTCCAGATCAAAAGAATCGATATCATGGGAGCATTCCTGAACCATAACGGAGCAGGTGGTGTGGTGAGAAGCGATGGCAACAGTACCGTTCTTGATACCGGAAGCCTCAACGATTTCCATGATTTCCTTGGAAACATCATGGAAGGTGGGGATCCAGCCTCTGGACTGCAGCTCGAGCTCTTTTTGATAAACTTTGAATTCCATTTTAAATTCCTCCTAAAATTATTTAAAGCACAATGGCTTTTATTTATTCAGTCGTTCCCCGACAGCACCGGCGGGGTGGATGAGCGCGAATTGCTCATTTTTATAATCGGTCTCCTCAATCAGCGCGGTCTGCAATGCATGGAAAATCATTGCGAGGGCGGTGGAAGAGGTGGTGCCTTGCGAATTATATTTATCGGTCTCGCGGTTTACGTATTGCTTCAAAACGACATCGGCCTTTTCTGCCATAATGGATTCCATATTCTCGGTAATGGCGATGATATGAACGCCCTTTGCCTTGCAGATATCCAGAATGGGGAGCAGCTCCTTGGTTTTACCGCCGCGGGAAGCAAAGAGCATAACATCGCCCTTTTGCATAAAGCCCATAGCGCCATGAACCGCCTCGGCGGGGGAGATGAAGCGGGCAGGCCGCTCGATGCAACACATTAGATGCGCAAAATGTTGGCAGAAAATGCCGCTGTGGCCGCAGCCGCAGGAGCCGATTCGCTCTGCCTTGGCCAGCAGCTCAACCGCCTTGGAAAAGGCTTCCTCATCGAAATGATTGAGCATTTCGGCCAAACATTCGCTTTCGATTTTATAAGCCTCTTTGGCTCTTAAAAGTGCTTCTTGTTTCATTGATATCCTCCGAATCAAGCGTGCAGCTCGTCCCAAGCGGTTCTCAGCGCAGAGATCATTTCCTCTACCATTGCATAGGGATCCGCTGCTTTAATGATGCCGCTGGTGCTGCCGGTGGCTTGCGCACCCAGCTTGATGGTATTATAAACATCCTTGCCGTTGGAAATGCCGGCACCCTGCAAAACCATGATTTCGGGATTGATGGCATGAACGCGGGCGATGGTTTCGGTAACATAATTTGCATCGCTGGTCTGGCCGGTGCCGATCAGCTCGGTAGGCTCGGCAACAAGCAGATTGGGGGAGAGCTTGGCAATCGCAGTCAGCTCTTCAACCGTATCGGCGCAAACGATGGTGGCAAGGCCAACCTCATCGGCGCGGGCAATAGTCTTTTCGATTTCTTCCATAGTGAGTTTCTTCTCGGCGTGGTTGAGCATAACGCCCTTGGCGCCCGCAGCCTTAACAGCCTCGGGCAAAACAGAACCGAGACCTCTGCCTACCGGCAGATAATCCATATGCTGAGCAAAAACGAGAATACGCTCTGTATTCTGAACAAGCAAAGGAATGTCTGTATACTGCGGGGTAACGATAATATCAACATCATATTTGATGGCAACCTTATCAATAACCTTGGCCAGCTTCAGCATTTCTTCGCCATAGAGATAAGCCTTGGGGCCAATCTCAAAAAACGGCGGCTTGATATTAAAATTCTTAACCATTTTTGAAAATCCTTTCTAAAATATTTCTTCGATAATCAATTATATATTTATTTCAGATATTTGTCAATTCTTTTTCATAAATCTCCAATAATACCGCTTATTTCCTTGACATTGATATTTTTACATTGTATAATAAATAGGATAAAAAAATTGAAAGGAAAAATGAAAATGGAATTTTTGATGGATGGCGGTAATCTTGATGATATCCGCTTTTGTAATGAGTTTTTTCCGCTGGCGGGGGTAACAACCAATCCCACCCTTATCGCAAAAGAAAAAACCGATTTTTGGAATTTAATCAAGGAAATCCGTGAAATTATCGGTCCTGATAAAATGCTCCATGTTCAGAGCGTTCAGGATACTGCCGAAAAGATTGTTGAGGAAGCAAAGCTTCTGAAGGGAACCATCGGCGGTAATTTTTATGTTAAGATTCCGATTGGTGCCGAGGCGCTGAAGGCAACGCAGCTTTTGAAGAAAGAAGGCATCGGCGTAACAATGACGGCGATTTTTACCCCGCCCCAAGCGTTGATCGCTGCAACAGCCGGCGCTGATTTTGTGGCTCCGTATGTAAATCGTCAGGATAATATCGTTGGTGATGGTGTTGGTGTTGTTGATGATATCGTTCGCCAATTTAAGCTTTATGATTTGAATTGTAAGGTATTGGCGGCAAGCTTTAAGAATATCGAGCAGATTCATCGCTGCGCGCTTTGCGGCTGCCATACCGTTACCATCAGTGCCGATCTTTTCCGCGGCATTGTTTCCCATCCGATGACCGATACCTCTGTTGAAGGCTTTAAGGCAGATTGGAAATCCGTTTACGGTGATAATACCATTCTTGATTTTTAAGGAGAAGCAAAATGAAAGCGATTATTAATGCTACTCTGATCATGCCCGATCATTATATTCCCGATGCCACCTTGCTGATGGAGGATGGGGTTATCGTTAATTTCGGCCGCAAGCTGGAAGTCCCTGCCGGTGCCGAGATTATCGATGCAGAGGGGCTTTATGTCGGCCCCGGCTTTGTTGATATTCATACCCACGCCGCCGGCCCCTATTGGTTCTATGAAAATCCCAAGGCGGCGGGCGAGATTATCTTGGAGCATGGTGTTACTACAGTTCTGCCCGTTGTTTATTTCAGCATGAATAAGAAAGATTTTATTCAGGCAACCAAGGATATTCAGGCGGCGGTCGCCAAGGGGGATCTGCCTAATTTCGGCGGCTTCTATATGGAAGGTCCTTATATGAACCCGAAATTCGGCGCTGATCGCGAGAATAATCCTTGGCAGGCGCCTTGCAATCCCGATGATTATCTGGATATTATCCGCCAGGGAGGCAAGGATGTTCGCGTTTGGGCGCTGGCTCCCGAAAGAGAAAATATCGAGCAGTTTGTTATCGATTGTAAAAAAGAAAATCCGGATGTTGTTTTCACTGTCGGCCATTCCGAGGCAACGCCCGAGGATATTGAAAAGCTGATGCCTTATGGCCTGAAGATCGGTACTCATCATACCAATGCCACCGGTACTTTGGAAAAATATCCCGAATGCCGTACGCCGTGTGTGGATGAAACCGTTAATTATAACCGCGAGATTTATGCCGAGCTGATTTCCGATTCCATGGGGATCCATGTTGATCCCTATAACCAGCGCCTGATTCGCAAGATCAAGGGTCAGGATCGGCTGATCCTGATTTCCGATGCCTGCGTTTTCGATGGCCCTCAGCCCGAGGGTTATGAAGGCGTAAATGATCTTTGCTTCGATTGGGCAGGGGAGATCGCAGGCTCCAAGCTTACTTTGGATGTTGCTTGCCGTAATTTTATGGTGCATACCGGAGCTTCGCTGGTGGATGTATTTAATTATGCATCCTATAACCCTGCAAGAGCGGTTGGTTTTACCGATCGCGGCATGATCCGCCGTGGAGCGGTAGCTGATCTTGTGATCTGTGACCATCAGGTCAATATCAATAAAGTAATTTTAAAAGGAGAGATTGCAAAATGAAAGACTTTATCGTCGATCCCGCAACAAAGTTTAGCTTTGAGCCCGCCGATTTCGTTCCTTTCAAGGACCGCAAGGTTTGCGAATATGTTCGCTCCCTGAGCGGCAAGGATCTTGAAAAGCGCGAAGATTGGTGGCACCCTGAATTCAATGTTAAGGTTATGATGAACCCCCATCCGGTTCTGATTGCCACCTTGTTTTCCCGCCTGAAGGCCGCTTCGGAAGCGGGCAAGACTTTTACTATGATTCTTGGTAACCCCGAGCCCGATACTTATATTCCTCTGACCCAGCTGATCAATTATTTCCGCGTTGATTGCTCCAAGGTTCATCTCTTTGCTGAAGATGAATGGGCGGATGAAAACGGCAATATCGCCCCCATTACCTATGAGGCCGGTTTTGCTCATTCTATGATCAAGTATTTCTATTATCAAATCGATGAAGATCTGCGGATGCCCATGGAGAATGTTCATTTCCCCACCAACGCAAATATCGGCGATTATTCCAAGATCATCAATGATATTTCCGAGGGCGGCGCTGATATCGCTTCCACCTCTCCCGGTTGGGCCGGCCATATGGCTTTCGTTGATCCCATCCCCGAGTTCATCGGAAGCGGCGATATCGAAGAGTGGCTGAACCAGCCTGCTCAGATCGTTACCCTGCATCCCATGACCATCATGCAGAATTCCTTGAACGGTACCTTCGGTCAATCCGGTGATATTGCAAATGTACCGCCCAAGGCTGCTACCATCGGTCCTTTGGATGTTATGCGCGCCAAGGAGCGTATCGAGGTTCATGCTTTGGCCACCTGCGGTACCTTCTCCTCTTGGCAGAGAATGACCTCCCGTCTTTGCACTCACGGCCCTGTTACTCCTTATCTGCCCAGCTCCATGCTGCAGACCAAGAAGACTCAGGTTTATATCAGCGACGAGCTCGCTGCTCCCTTCGAGTGCTGGGAAAAGGTTGGCTATTAATCAACAAAACAAAATTGCCGCTGCAATGCAGCGAAGTCGGATCGTAGCCATGTCGTTCTGTGAGCCAAGGAGTTGGGTCTAGTCATTGTCTTCCTAAGACCGCTTGGCCTCCGACTTCTCAGGTTTATATCAGCGACGAGCTCGCTGCTCCCTTCGAGTGCTGGGAAAAGGTTGGCTATTAATCAACAAAACAAAATTGCCGCTGCAATGCAGCG
>JAZQDS010000072.1:0-9787 GCA_045546895.1 Eubacteriales bacterium
TGGGCGCTTGACCAATGAACTTCTGACCCAAATGAATGCCACCTCTTGGCGAAAAACCGCCGTTGCCTGCCGCGATGTGAATGGAGATGGGGTTTTGGAGATCCCTGTGGAAGAATCCCTGCCCTCCTATGTGCGGGACGGTCTGACCGAAAATCTTTACCTGATCCGTTGGAACAGTTTTGACGGAAAGCTGCTGACCCCCGTTTCCTATTCCTTTGTGGAGATGACCGAGAAGATCACCGTCCATTTCCCCGATGAGTGGCACGGAAAGGTGACCGTGGAGCGAAGTGCCGCGGCAGATCGGTCTTTTGTGTTTAAGACCTATGAGGGAGATCTGCTCTTTACCCTGCGGATCTTCGATCAGGAAGAATACGGAAATGAGCAGAGTATAAACGGCTGGCATAAACTGCATAGCGACAGTGATTATATCTACGCCGTTCTGTGTGAAGCAAAGAATGAATTGAAGATCGACCATATCCGTGTTGCCAACCTCTTTGAAGTGGGCTAAAAAGGAGTATAACATTGAAAAAGATTTTAATTTTAGAAGATGAAGAAGCCATCCGCGCATTTGTTGAGCTGAATTTGCGCCGCGCGGGCTATGAAACGATAGAAGCGGCTACCGGCGAAGAGGCGCTGGAGCTTTTCGATCGCAATCCCGATATTGATATTGCGGTATTGGATGTTATGCTGCCCGGTATTGATGGGCTGGAGGTTTGCAAAACCATCCGCGCCTCCAATCAGAAGGTCGGTATTATTATGCTGACCGCCAAGGCGCAGGAAAATGATAAGGTTGCGGGGCTGATGAACGGCGCCGATGATTATGTTGCAAAGCCTTTTTCTCCGCTGGAACTGATTGTTCGGGTGGATAGCCTTTATCGGCGCGTTCAGATGATGAAGGGCGTTCGTATTGAGAATAATGACGAATTGACCGATGGACCCTTCTGCCTGAATATTAAGAGCCGCAAGCTGGAAAAGGATGGCGAGCGGATTGAGGTAACGCAGGTGGAATATCAGCTGATGAAGCATTTTTTGGAAAATCCGGGCAAGGCCTTTTCCCGCGAAGAGATCTTTCGCGCGGTTTGGGGAGATGCCTTCGGCGGCGATCGCCATAAGATTGTTGATGTAAATATCCGCCGCCTGCGGCTGAAGATTGAGGAAAATCCTTCTACCCCTGTTTATCTCCAAACAGTATGGGGCTATGGATATCGCTGGGGTAATGAATAAGAATTTTTTTAAGAAAATTGAAGAGCGGCTGCAGGAGTTTTATAAAAAACTGCAGCAGATGGTCGATGTTTTACACAAGCATATTTTTACCGGCATTACCCGCCGCTGGCTGATTAATGTTTTTGGCGTGATTTTATTGGTGGTTACGATTGTGTTTTCCGCTCTTTGCGCCATCGTTAAGAATTTTTATTATTCTGATTGCGTTAATATCCTCAGCGCCGGCGGGGAATATATGGCGAAATATTTTGAGCAGTATATTTATCCCCAATATCATAGTATTACCGCCGGCTTTATGGCAATGGTTGAGGATTTTGAGGATAAAGAAATGATGGAAATGCAGGTAATTTCCCTGAACGGAAATACTGTTTTTTCCTCCACCGGCTTTGAAATTACCGAGGTGAATGAAACGCCTGATATGGTGCAGGCGCGCGCAGGAAAGGTGGCCGATTGGATCGGCTTCAGCGGGACCTCGGAGGAGCGGATCCTCAGCGTTTCGATGCCGCTTTATACCGATGACGGCATTATGGTAGGAACGCTGCGGATGATCTCTTCCATGGAGCAGGTCGATGATATGCTGCTGCAAATCAATCTGGTTATTATCGGGATGGGCATCGCAATTATTATCTTGACGGCCTTTACCGGTACCTATTTTATTAAATCCATCGTTTTGCCGGTAGGCTTCATCAATGAAACGGCGCAGGAGATTTCAAAGGGAAATATGACTGCGCGGGTTCACTTTGATGAAAAGAACGATGAAATCGGTCAGCTTTGCCGCACCATTAATAAGATGGCGGAGGAGCTTTCCCAGACCGAACGGCTGAAAAATGAATTCATTTCTTCCATTTCCCATGAGCTGCGCACCCCGCTGACCGCCATCCGCGGCTGGACAGAAACGATGCTGGCAACCGGAGAAACAATGGATTCTACCACCCGCCGTGGTGTTGAGATTATTTACAGCGAAACCGAGCGGCTTTCCAAGATGGTGGAGGAGCTGCTGGATATGTCGCGGCTGCAAAACGGGACCTTGAAGCTTTCGGTAGAGCAATGCGATCTGCTGGCGGAATTTGAGGAAACGGTATTTATGATGAGCGAGCGCGCTAAAAGCGAGCAGATTACCATCGAATATGTACCCGAAGAGGAAACCATCCCCGCTTTGGTGGATAAGGATCGGGTAAAGCAGGTTTTCTTCAATATCATTGATAATGCGATCAAGCATTCCTTCCCGCAGGGGCGGATTGAGATTGCTGCAAGAATCGAGCAGCAGCGCGCCCTCTTTATTGTTCAGGATTTCGGCGAAGGAATCAGCAAGGAGGATCTGCCGCATATCAAGGATATGTTTTATAAAGGAAAATCCCAAAAGCGCGGCAGCGGAATCGGGCTGGGCGTTTCGGATGAGATTATGAGAATGCATAACGGCTCTTTGGAAATCGAGAGCGCTTTGAATGAGGGAACGGTTGTAACGGTTTCCTTCCCTGTTGAGCAAAAGGAGGAGCAGGCAGTTGCCGGTGATTGATGCAGCAATCCTGCAATGGATGCAGGAAAATATCCTTGCCGAATGGCTGACACCCTTGATGAAGGGAATCACCTTTTTCGGCGAATACGGCATTGGCTGGATTTCGATTGCTCTGGTGCTTTTGTTTTTCAAGAAAACCCGAAAGGCGGGGCTGGCAATGGGCGCAGCGTTATTGATGGGGCTGCTGTTGGGCGAGGTCTTTTTAAAGAATGTAATTGCCCGCCCGCGCCCCTTTACGGCGCTGCCTGATTTTCAGCTGCTGATCCCGCAGCCCTCGGGCTTTTCCTGCCCCTCGGGGCACACAACCTCATCCTTTGCGGCCTCCACCGCCCTGCTGATGTATCATCGCAAAAGCGGCGCGGCGGCGCTGGGGTTAGCGGTTTTAATTGGTTTTTCACGGCTTTATTTCGCAGTTCATTATCCGAGCGATGTTGCCTTCGGCATTTTGCTGGGCATTGGCTGCGGGCTTGCCGCCGCTTTTTTGATGCGGGCGGTATATCGGCGTTTTGCGCGCAATAAGGCTTAATAGAGATAAAAGGCAAGAGGAGGGACAGATGATGGAATATGGTCTGATAATCGGCGTATTGGCGCTTTATTTCGGCGCGGTGCTTTGCGCCTTCTTTTCGGCGCAGCTTGCAGCCCTGAAGGGGCGGCGGCGCAGCTGGGGTATTTTGGGCGTTATTTTGGGGCCGATCGGGCTGATTCTGGTATGCTTTTTACCCAATAAAAAAGGAATCACCGGCGAGACCAATCCGATTAAGGCGGCATTTCGAAAAATGTCGGGTGTTTCGCCTGCGGCGGTTTGGATTGTTGCAGTCGGTGTTTTTGTTGTTGCGGGCGGTGCTCTGCTCGGCAGCCGCATTTCCGCCCATTTTGAAAATCGCGGCTATGAGGCGGAATTAGAGCAGGAGGAAGCGCAAAGCTATCTCTCCCCCGAAAAGGTAGAGGGCGCCATCGAAAGTATGTTCTGCGGCAGCGGAAAGAGCCTCGCTGTTACCGAAGAGGGCTTGCTTTATGGCTGGGGAATTTTGAACGAGGAGGAAGAAATCCTTTTTGAAAATGCCCAAAAAGCAATGGCGGCGGGGGATACTCTCTTTGTTTTGGATCGGAAGGGGAATCTTTACGCCAAGGGCGATAATGCTCAAAAATTGATTCCCGGCCAAAGCGCAAAAACAGTAAAAGAATTTGTTAAGATCGAGGGAAGCGTTAAGGATTTCTCGGTGGCGGGCAATGCAGGCGCATTGATCAAAACCAGCGGAAATCTTTATACCTTCGGTAAAAATACCTATCGGCAGCTGGGAACAGATGCTGCCGCGCTGACCCATCTGGATCATAAGGTGGCAAGCGATGTGAAAAAGGTAATCGTTACCAAGCGCTCGCTTTATTATTTAAAGGATGACGGCGCAGTTTACGGCATTGGGAATAATGCCTACGGTCAATTTGGGCTGGGGAATAAGAAAACCTGCAAAACCGCAAAGCAGCTGGCAAAGGGCTGCATCGATATTGCTGCGGGTGAGGATTTTCTTTTGCTGCTGAAAAAGGATGGAACCCTTTTGAGCGCGGGCAATAATGCCTTTGGCCAGCTGGGGCGGATGACCGCGGAGGAAATGAAGGAAAAGGAAACCGTAGCCGAGCAGCAAAGCGCGAATCAAAAAGAGGATAAAAAGGAAGAAAAATATATTTCTCAAACCAAATTCGGCGCGGTAGAAGGGCCGGAAGAGATTGAAAAAATTGCCGCAGGCGGTTATTCTGCTTTTGCGCTTGCGGAAGGCAAGCTTTACGGCTGGGGCGATAATCGGCTGGGTCAGCTGGGGCTGAGCGGCAAGAAAACCTATGGGGCACCCAAGCTTTCCCGCAAGCGGGTTGCGGAGGTTGCCGCGGGCGGAGCCGCAACCTTGATTGAAACAGAAAGCGGCGATCTGCTGGGCGCAGGAGATCGGCGGTATCAGCAGCTGGGCAAGGCTTCAGGCAAGGGCTTTGAACGCGTTGCGGCGATTAAGGAGGCGAAGGATTGATGCTGGAAAATATAATGATAGTCTGCTTTGTTTTTGCGGCGCTTTTTTCGCTGCTTTGCCTGATCAATCTGCTTCGTCCCACCAAGAAAAAGAGCCTAAAGATCCGAAAGAAAATCAAGGGTCAGCGGCGACTTTTCGGGCTGGCAGGCGCGATCTTTTGGATCGCAGCCATCGTTTTGCGGGTTATTGCTGCGCAGCCTGCGGGGCTGCAAAAGCCCGATTCCGCGCTTTCGCCTGTTGCAGCTTATAAAGAGGCGAATCAGAGCGCGGAGCGGCTGCCCAAGGAGCTTTTCGCGCTGGGTGATGATTATTATCTTCGCACCGCCGATGGTGCGATTTACGGCTATCTTTGGGATGAGGAGACCGATGGTGGCGCTTATCAAAAGGGCTTGGTCATCAAAGAGGCCGAAATGGTTGCGGGCGCGGAAGAGCTGCAAGCGGTGCTGGCAAAGGGAAAGCTTGCGGTCAACGGCGCTTTTGAATATTGGAAATATGAAAAGAATAACGAGGTTTTGAAAAATAAGGTCTACGCCAAGAACTGCAGCTTTGTGGCAGGCAACAGCAATAATATCTTCTATGTTGAAGATGGCGATCTTTATACGCTGGGCTATAACGGCTTTGGCCAGCTGGGCGATGGAACGGTACGCAATCGGGCGGAGAGCGCTATGATTTTGGAGAATACAGCCTCGGTATCTGTGAGCGAAACGCATATGCTTGCGGTAGACATTTTCGGCAATCTTTATGGTTGCGGCGATAATTCCTATTCTGAAATGGGCAACCGCACCACCAGCCAGACCACCACCCCCATCAAGCTGATGAGCGGCGTAAGGCAGGCGGCGGCCGGAAAATATTTCAGCGTTGTTTTAACCAAAGACGGCGATGTATTTGCTGCGGGCCGAAATGATAAGGGGCAGCTCGGCACCGGCGATTGCCGCGATTATGCAACCTATAAAAAGATCCTCAGCGGCATTTGCAAAATCGCTGTTAGCGGCAATTCCTGCGCGGCGCTGAATGCCGAGGGTGAGCTCTTTGTTTGGGGCGAGAATGCCGAGCGGCAGCTGAGCGGCAATGCCAAGCAGTTGGATGCGCCTAAGAGGATCGCCAAGGATGTTTATGATGTTGCAATGGGCAAGGCATCGATGGGTATTTTACGGCTGAATCGGGATTTCGAAGTAAGCGGCGCTGCCCGCGAAAAGAAAAATAAGACCGATTTTCAGGAGGTCTGGGGCTTTGATGCGGAGCTGCCGGAGGAGGAGCGTTATCGCGAGAGCGTTGAGATGCCGGAACGGCCCGAATAAAGAAAAACGATATTTTTTAAAAAAATGCTTGATTTTGTAGTTGAAGTGTGATAGGATATTCAAGTAATAAAGTTATTGAAGGGAAGAAGAGGTGAGAACCATGAAGGAAGGGATCCATCCCAATTATGATACTGCAGTTGTAAAGTGCGCTTGCGGCAACACCTTTGAGACCCGCTCCACCAAGAGCGAGATCCGTGTTGAAATTTGTTCCAAGTGCCATCCTTTCTTTACCGGCAAGCAGAAGTTGGTTGATACCGGCGGTCGCGTTGACAGATTTAAGAAAAGATACAATCTCGATAAGTAAATTGATTAAGAAAACCGAAAGGCATCGCCTTTCGGTTTTTTTAAAATCAGGAGTGTAATTATGATCAATACCATCCTTTGGGATTTTAACGGAACGGTTATGGACGATATGAGCGCTTCGGTAGGCGCTGTTAATGCCATGCTTGCTCGCCGCGGCCTTGCGCCGATTGATGAAGCTTGGTATGTAAAGCATCTGATCATGCCGCTGGAGGATTTTTATAGCAGCGTTGGCTTTGATATGAAGCGGGAGCAGCTGGCGGAGGTATCGGAGGAGTTTCAGCGGGAATGCCAAAAGTTTCCCCGCCCTGTTTTCCCCGAGGTGATGGCGGCGTTGGAGCGCTTTCGCGCCCGCGGGCTGCGGCAGCTTTTATTTTCCTCGCTGCATCATTCGATCTTGATTCATCAGGCGGAGGAACGGGGAATTTCCGATTATTTTGAAACCATCGAGGGGCGGCAGGATCGATCTCTCGGCGGAAAGGAGCAGGCGGTCGGCGCTTATCTGAAGGCCCATGGAATTGATCCGCAGGAGGTTTTGGTGGTCGGCGATCTTATTACCGATAAGTCAATGGCCGATCATATCGGCAGCTGCTGCGCGCTGATTGCCCGCGGTCATCAGCATCGCTCGGTGTTGGAGCCCAGCGGCGCCTATGTTTTGGATTCTGCGGAGGAATTGGATCATTTATTGGAGGATTTGAAATGAAGATTGAAAAGGTAATGGAAAACCTGAGAAAAAATAGGATGGAAGCCTATTATGTTGAGGATCGCAGCAAGGTGGTTCCGCTGGTAAAGGAATTGGTGGCGGAGGGAAGCGTTGTTGGGCTGGGCGGCTCGATGACCATCAAGGAAACCGGCGTTTTAGATCTGCTGCGCAGCGGGCGGTATCAATTTTTGGATCGCGCCCGCGAGGGGATTACCCCCGAGGAGGTGCAGCAGGTTTATCGGGATACCTTTTCGGCCGATGCCTATTTTTGCTCCGCCAATGCCATTACCGAGCAGGGCGAGCTTTTCAATGTAGACGGTAATTCCAATCGGGTGGCCGCCATCTGCTTCGGCCCCCGCTCGGTTATTGTTGTGGCGGGCATCAATAAAATCGTTGAAGATCTGGATGCCGCCATTCGCAGGGTGAAAACTGTTGCGGCGCCGAAGAATACGCAGCGCCTTTCCTGCGAAACCTATTGTAAGGAAAAGGGCACCTGCCTCGGGCTGGAGGGCAATATGGCCGCCGGCTGCAGCAGCCTTCAGCGTATTTGCTCTACCTATATGGTTTCTGCGTATCAGCGCAGCGAAGGCCGCATTAAGGTAATCCTTGTTGGCGAAGAGCTGGGTTATTAATAAGAAAAAAGCACCCTTTTGGGTGCTTTTTTCGTTATTTATGGCAACGCTTACAGGGGGTAAATCCTTGGCGCTTGGCCTCGGACGCTGTTACCTTTTTGGGATTGCTCATATTGCTGCATCCGGAATACCGATGGTATTTTTTCCCGCCATTGGTCGGAATCCAAACCATTTCTCCATTTGTGTTTGAACTTCCGGAGGAGGAAGAGGTCGCTTTTTTAACACCACAAGTAATACATTTACCGTTTGAAAAATTGTGTGATGTTTTGGTGCCGGAGGTTGCACCGCAAGAGGTGCAGGTTTTAGGCGCTTTGCAGGTGGCTTTTTTCCAATTATGGGAAAGCTTTTCGCCTTCGGTTGTGCCGCATACAGAGCAAGTTTTAGGTGCTTTGCAGGTCGCAGCTTTCCATTTGTGGCTGTTTATTTCTCCTTCGGTGGCTTTACAAACGGTACAAGTTTTGGGGGCTTTACAGGTTGCGGCCTTCCAATTATGGTCTGCTTTTTCCCCTTCGGTTAATTTACATACAGAGCAGGTTTTAGGTGCTTTGCAGGTTGCAGTTTTCCAACTATGATTTGCCTTTTCGCCTTCGGTTAATTTACAAATGGTGCAGGTTTTTGGTGCTTGACAAGTGGCTTTTTTCCATGTGTGAGCTGCCGGCTTTCCCTCCGTTTTTTTGCAAAGAGAGCAAGTTTTAGGTGCCTTGCAGGTTGCGCTTTCCCAGTGGTGTTTTAAAGGCTTTCCTTCGGTAAGTCTGCAGACAGAGCAGGTTTTTGGGTTTTTGCAATCTGCCTTTTCCCATTGATGATCGCCCATTTTGCCCTCGGTTTCTTTACAGACAGTACAAGTTTTTGGAGCTTTACAGGTTGCTTCTTTCCATTGATGCCCCAAAGCAGCTTCGTTTTCATATCCGCAAAGAGAGCAGATTGAGGCGGTGGTGCATGTAGCTTCATTAAATTCATGCAAACAGCCCAAATCGCAGGCACATCCTGTTAGCAATAGCATGAATATTAATGATGCCAAGATTGATTTCGTTATAAATGAATAAGTAAAACTTTGATTTTTCATTTTGATTTTCTCCTTATTTAAAAAGCTTCATAATATCACTTAAACCAAAGGTGGTTTTACGATATACTTTGTTTTTAATCGATTTTTTAGGACTTTTTACAAAGCCGACCCCCTTCTTTCCATAAACAGGGTTTACAGATTTTTTTATTTTACGTTTTAGCTTTCCTGTTGTGCGAGCCTTGATGGATCTTTTCAAGCTTGGCGTTCGAAATCCGATTTTCATGGTTAATCCCCCCCTTTGTTTATAACCGAACGGTTATTGAATAAACTTATTATATCGCAGATGTGATATCATTGTCAATACCGATCGGTTATGAAGGGTGGAATTTATAGTTGGATAATTATTATCCTCGATTAAAAGATTTGCGAGAAGACCACGATCTTTCGCAGCAGGATATAGCAAAGTATCTTGGCATGAAGCAGCCCCAATATAGCCGTTATGAACGCGGGATAAGGGACATACCTACCGATGTTCTTATTCGTTTGGCGCAGTTATATAAAACCTCGACCGATTATATTTTAGGTTTGACGAATTGTTTTGACCCGTATGAAAAATAAGCGACCACTTGAATGTGGTCGCTTATTTTTTGATTATTTGATGGTATTAATCATCCCGCTCCTTTTCGCTTTTCAGGATTTTTCCGTTTTCAAGATGGATTTCATAATCATATTCATATCCATTGGCGCGGAAGGAGATTTCATAATAGGAAACGCCGTCATCGCGGTCCCGCTCGATCTCCAGCGCCTTGGCATCTGCGGCGGAAATGCCCGCATGCTTCAGGGCGATGGATTTCGCCTTTGCGGCGGTAATTTCGGCAGTCTCGGGCGCGGTGGGTTCAGCAGTATTATTGTTATTATTCTGCGCGGGGGATTGGACGGCGGGGGCATCATCATCCCGCTCTTTTTCACTTTTCAGGACTTTACCGTTTTCAAGGTGGATTTTATAATCATATTCATATCCATTGGCGCGGAAGGAGATTTCATAATAGGAAACGCCGTCATGGCGGTCCCGCTCGATCTCCAGCGCCTTGGCATC
>JAZQDS010000073.1:0-3411 GCA_045546895.1 Eubacteriales bacterium
GCAGCGGGAGCTGCAGGAGCAGGCGCTGCTGGGGGGAAGAAGCCGCGAAGCGCTGGAGCAGCTGGCGGCAAATGCCGAGGAAACGGAGGAAACCGCAGCGCAGCTGCGGGAGCGTATGGATCAGCGCCGCGCCGCTTTGCAGCATTTGCAGGATCGCCATGCCGCGCTGGATGTTCATGGCTTGGAGCAGCTTTGGGAGCAGCAGGCGCGGCTGCGGCAGGCAGTAGATGAGCGGGAGCGGCAGCTGGCGGAGGGCCGCGCTGCGCTGGAGGCCATTCGCAAGAGCATTTGCTGGATGGAAGAGGCCAATGAGGAAATGAATACCTTTTTTGCGCCCCGCCTTTGCGCTCTTGCGGGGGAGCAGCTGGAGCAGATTACTGCGGGGAAATACCGCAGCCTGTTAATGAGCAAGGATTATGAGATTCGTCTGGAGGGGGAGGAGGGCACCTACCCGCTGGAAAGCTATTCCAAGGGAACGCAGGATGCTGTTTATTTCGCCTTTCGGCTGGCGGCCGCCGCGCTGCTGGGCGCCGAGGGGCTGCCGATGGTGCTGGATGATCCTTTTGTGCATCTGGATCCCGCCCGCCGCGCCGCCGCGGAGCAGCGGCTGGAGCAGGCGGCAGAACAGCGCCAGATCCTCTATTTTTCCTGCAATGAATAAAAAATTTAGCGCCGATTTTTCGCGCCCGGCCTTTAATTGAGGGACGCTTCGGGCACCGATACGAAAAAAACTATTGTATTTTTGCTCAAAATATTATAAAATAAATATAACTATAGTCTTTAAGGAGGCAAAGATATGACCGTAACCAATCACAACGGAAACATTAATATTACAGAAGCTGTTTTTGCAAATATTGTCGGTCAGGTGGCAACTTCTTGCTATGGCGTTGTCGGAATGGCGGCAAAAAATGCCGGCGATGGAATTGTTTCCCTGCTGAAGAAAAACCATTATGAAAAGGGCGTCAAGGTCTATCCTGAAGGGGAGGGGCTTGTTGTTGAGATGCATATTGTTGTTCTCTACGGCGTCAATCTGCCTGCGGTTACCCGCAGCATTTCCAAGGAAGTTAAATATAATGTTGAGCAAATGACCGGCTTCAATGTTAAGAAGGTTAATATCTTCATCGATGGGATGAAGGCATTATAAGCGTTTTAAATGCTCATTTTTGAAGGAGTTTCATTATGATAACAGGTAGACAGTATTGCGAGATGATCATCTCCGGCTGTAATAACATCAGCAACCAAAAAGCGGCGATTAATGCGCTTAATGTGTTCCCGGTTCCCGATGGCGATACCGGCACCAATATGACGCTGACCATCACCGCCGCTGCGCGGGAGCTGAAAAATTTGGGCGATTGCTCCATTGCGGAAGCTTCGGATCGTGCCGCAGGCGCGATGCTGAAGGGCGCGCGGGGCAATAGCGGCGTTATTCTTTCCCTGCTGTTTCGCGGTATATCCAAGGGTCTGAAGGGCAAGGAAACTGCCAATGCCGCCGAGCTGGCGGCTGCTCTGGGTGAAGGCGTTAAGGCCGCCTATAAGGCGGTTATGAAGCCTACCGAGGGTACCGTTCTTACCGTTTCCCGCGTTGCGGCCGAGCGGATGCAGCGGCTTTGCGCTGCCCGCGAGGTATCGGTTGCCGATGCGATGACCTATTTTGTGCGGGAGGCCAATAAGGTCTTGGAGCAGACTCCCGAAATGCTGCCTCAGCTGAAGCAGGCAGGGGTTGTTGATGCGGGCGGTAAGGGCTTTACCGTTGTTATGGAAGGTGCGCTGGCTGCGCTCAAGGGTAATTTCATCGAGCCGCAGGAGGAGCAGGCCCCTGTTACCGATTCGGTTGTGGATGAAATCCCCATGAGCGAGGAGGATATTAAGTTTACCTACTGCACCGAGTATATCGTTACGGTAGACGAAACCGCGAAAAAGCATCATCCCTCCGAGCTGCGGGCGTATCTGGAATCCATCGGCGATAGCGTTGTTTGCGTTCCCGATAATGATATTATTAAGATCCATGTTCATACCAACCATCCCGGCCGCGCCATTGAAGAGGCGCTGCGTTATGGTTCGCTGGTCAATCTGAAGATTGATAATATGAAGGAAGAATTCCGCGCCCGCCAAAAGGAAGCTCCCAAGCAGGAGGAGCCCGAATTTGCGGAGCCTACCAAGAAATACGGCTTTGTTTCGGTCGTTGCGGGCGAGGGGCTTGCTGCCCTTTGTAAGGATCTGGGTGTGGATACCGTTGTGGAAGGCGGGCAGACGATGAATCCCTCTACCGCCGATATCCTCGCCGCAGTCAATCGTACTCCCAGCGAGGTGGTATTTGTTCTTCCTAATAATAAGAATATCATCATGGCAGCGGAGCAGGCCAAAGAGCTTTCCAAGGAAAAGCAGGTGCTTGTGATCCCCTCCAAAACCGTTCCGCAGGGCGTTTCCGCCATGCTGGGCTTTGATGAGAGCCTGGATGCCGAGGGCGTTGCCGAGGCAATGACCGCCATGCTGGAAACCGTTCAGACCGCGCAGGTAACCTATGCGGCGCGCGATTCTGTTTTTGATGACCATGAGATTAAAGAAGGCCAGCTTCTCGGCCTGATGGAAACCAAGGTAACCTTTGTTGAAGATATGATGGAGGATGTTGTTCGCAAGCTTTTCGAAAAGCTGATGGAAAAGGGCGGCAGCTATGTCAATATTTATTACGGCGCAGATGTTACCGAAGAGGATGCCCAAAAGGTTTGCGAGCAGGTGCAGGGGATGATTCCCGATGCGGAGGTTATTTGCCTGCCGGGCGGCCAGCCGGTATATCACTATATCTTCTCCATGGAATAAAAGGCTGACCGTTGAAATGGGCGATCTTTCCGTTTTTCCGTCCTCGGCGTATCGTCATACGCCTTCTGCCGGAGAAAACGAAAATCTCATCCCATTTGAACGGTCATGACTGAAAAATAGTTTAATAAAAAACGAGCCGAAAGGCGGCTTCTCATAAGGATGATTAAAACCTCGATGAATTTCATCGAGGTTTTTCATATCCTTATCAGATAGAACCAGCATCGCATTTGTAAGTACAAACGCTACTTTTGGGGTGATACCCAAACCCTTTTAACAACAAACAAGAAAGATAAGTGATATTCTTTGCTGTGCAAAGAGTGATATTTTCTTTTGAAAATTCCTCGCCTATGGCGAGATATTTCAAAAAGAAAGTGATATTACTCCCTTTGGTCGTAGTGATATTTTATTCGCCCTAAAAACTGTCCGTAGGACAATATCACTTGGCGAAAGCCAAATATAACTGCGAAGCAATAGAACTCGCCTTTGGCGAATAAAACTGGGAGACTTCCTTATGAGAAGTCTCCCAACGCTCTCTTTTTTTATTTAAGTATTCTAATTGAACCTATAATCGGGAGTTCTTTAACCTTACCTGTT
>JAZQDS010000074.1:0-2793 GCA_045546895.1 Eubacteriales bacterium
GCAAAACGGCCTTTATACTTATGATCGCAAGCCGAAGTTCCCGCCCGAGGAGATTTATCCGATTTTTTCCAAAAAAGCTGCAATTGAAGATTAAAAATAAAAGCGAAGGATTTCAATTGATCTGCCCCAATTTGTGAGGACAGTACAAAAAAGCCCCTATGGTAGTTTCTTCTATTCTACCATAGGGGGCTCTTTTTTTCTATTGTCCGTTTTTACTGGACTTGTGCATTTTGTAACCTGCTTTTTGTATCTAATGTTTTTATGGCGGGGGAGTTTAATACATTTCCATTCTTATCAAATCGCGAGCCGTGGCAAGGGCAATCCCAGCTATGCTCATAGGGGTTCCATTTTAAGGCGCAGCCTAAATGAGAGCAGCGCGGCTTTTTTGGGTTGATCAGATTAATGGCGGATTCGCCTGCATTTATAAGAAGTTTTGGGCTTAAAATTGAGCGTGCGGGGGAAAACAAATCTGTAAAGGAATTTTCCTTTCCACCGATGAGATTGCATATTATAGAGCTTGCAACCATCGAAAGGCTCATTCCCCATTTATTGAACCCTGTTGCAACGAATAGATTGGGCGTATGAGGCGAATATTGGCCGATATACGGCATTTTATCCAATGTGATGCAATCCTGATTGGCCCATTGAGCGCAAAGGGTAGCATCGGGAAATAAACGCTTTGCGGCAGCAGCAAGAGTTTTCCAGCCCTGACCTTGTTTCCCTGTGCGATGGTTTCCTCCGCCGAGAAGAAGATAATCCTTATAATTTCTAATCGATAATCCGCCCTGTTGCTCACATAAATAGATTCCGCGAACATTTGGTGCGTTTTTTAGTGCGATAATATAGGAGCGTTCTTGATACATTTTTAGTGGATACAGGCCGACCTTGTTAAAAATGGGAAAGTGGGTTGTTACTATGGTTTTTTTGGCTTTAATCCTTCCTGCAGGCGTAATAACGGTATCTGCTTCTATCTTTAAAGCAGGCGTATGCTCATAGCAACGAAGTTCTTTTGATAATTGCGCCACCAGTTTTAAAGGATGAAACTGTGCTTGATTTTTAAATCGAACGGCACCGGCGGTTGAAAAGGGAAGAGGCATGGAATTGATATATGATGCAGGATGACCGATTTTTTTCAGAGCGGATAGCTCCTGTTCTAATTTGTGGGGGCGATCAATGGTATAAAGATAAGCGCTGATCTCTTCAAAATCGCAGGGGTATTTTTGCGCAACAGAACGAAATTCGTTGATAGCCATTTCATTGGCCGCCAGATATTTTGCAGCATTCTCTGCTCCGAATTTTTTGATTAAGTCCTGATAAATTAAGCCGTGCTGAGAGGTGATTTTTGCGGTTGTATTCGCGGTTGCTCCGCAGCCGATGGTATCGGATTCGATCAGAATTACATCATGGCCCTCATTTTGCAGCTTGTGTGCGCAAAGAATTCCTGCTATTCCTCCGCCGATAATCAGAATTTCCGTTTCAATTGTTTTCTTTAATTGAGAAAATTGCGGCAGGTCGATTGAATTTTTCCAAATTGATTGTTCCATGGGAATAGTATACGCGAAGTTTTTGGATATATTTGCAATGAAATCGGAAATATTTGCAATTGCATTTTGAAATTCGGTGCGGTATAATTTAAATATAAAATCGAAAGAGGGTTTTTGAAATGAAAAATATTGTTATTACCGGTGCAGGCGGCGTTCTCTGCGGTGCTTTTGCGCGCCATCTTGCCAAGAATGGTTATTCTGTTGCATTGCTGGATATCAATGAAGAGGCTGTAAATAAAGTGGCCGCGGAAATTAATGCAGCCGGCGGTAAGGCCTTGGCCTATAAATGCAATGTTCTGGATAAGGAATGCATCGAAGAGGTACATCAAAAGGTTTTGGCTGATATGGGCCCCTGCGATATTCTGATCAATGGCGCGGGCGGGAATAACCCTCGCTGCACAACTGCGCATGAGTATTATGAAGATGGGGACGAAAAGGCCGAGGATATCAAAACCTTTTTCAATCTGGATGCCGATGGATTTCGCTTTGTTTTCGATCTGAATTTGCTGGGCGCGCTGCTTCCCACTCAGGTATTTTTGCCTGATATGCTTGGTAGAGAAGGCTGCAGCGTTTTAAACATTTCTTCGATGAATGCCTATCGGCCGCTGACTAAGATTCCGGCCTATTCTGCTGCGAAGGCGGGTATTTCCAATCTGACCCAATGGTTGGCGGTTCATTTTGCGCCCCAAGGGATCCGCGTAAATGCAATCGCTCCCGGTTTCTTTGTCAGCAATCAAAATCGCTCGTTGCTTTTTGATGCGGAAGGGAAGCCCACCGCAAGAACTGATAAAATATTGCGCGCCACTCCGATGGGTCGCTTTGGCGAAGCGGAAGAATTGCTCGGCGGCCTTGATTTCCTGATCGATTCCGAAAAGGCGGCCTTTATTACCGGCGTTGTTTTGCCGATTGATGGCGGATTTTCTGCTTATTCCGGCGTTTAATCCGAGAATTTTTGAGGTGCACCTAAGGGTGCACCTCTTTTTATAAATAAAATCAAATATTTTTTAAAAAGAGGTTGACAAAATCCTCCCTTTATGCTAATATATTTTAGCGTTATCCGGGTGTGGCGCAGGTGGTAGCGCGCTTGACTGGGGGTCAAGAGGCCGCAGGTTCAAGTCCTGTCACTCGGACCAAAAATCCAGACTCAACCTTTTGGTTGAGCCTGGATTTTTTATTAAAGAGAGGCTGTATCGGCAACACTATTTGCACAATCTGCCCTAAACCGCTATTGACAATGTTTTTTTTTCGT
>JAZQDS010000075.1:0-29539 GCA_045546895.1 Eubacteriales bacterium
GACCGGAGGCACCAAATGCGGATTTAGCTCATCTGGTAGAGCGCCACCTTGCCAAGGTGGAGGTAGCGAGTTCGGGCCTCGTAATCCGCTCCAATTTCGGCGAAGTCGGAGGCCAAGCGGGCTTAGGAAGACAATGACTAGACCCAACTCCTTGGCTCACAGAACGACATGGCTACGATCCGACTTGACCGGAGGCACCAAATGCGGATTTAGCTCATCTGGTAGAGCGCCACCTTGCCAAGGTGGAGGTAGCGAGTTCGAGCCTCGTAATCCGCTCCACAGGACGCTTGAAATTCTTTAAGCGTCCTCTTTTTCTCTTAACTTAATATGGCACCATATAAGAAAAGGCATATACAAGATATACCTTTTCTGAATTATGGTGCCTCCGGGCGGAATCGAACCACCGACACGGGGATTTTCAGTCCCCTGCTCTACCAACTGAGCTACAGAGGCATTAATGGCGACCTGGATGGGGCTCGAACCCACGACCTCTAGCGTGACAGGCTAGCGTTCTAACCAGCTGAACTACCAGGCCACATCGCAACTTAAGAGAAAACAGTCTTTTGCTGCAACGATAGATATTTTACAACAACTATTCGAAAAAGTCAAGTCTTTTTCAATAAAAATATTATATATTTTTTATATAATCTCAGAATATAGTTTTTTTAACTCATCGATACTGAATTGATAATTCTTATCACAGAAATGGCAGCATAATTCAACAGGATTTCCTTCATCGATTAGCTCGGCCAGATCTCTTTCGCCAAGAGAAATCAACACCTTCTCGGTTTTTTCTTTAGTGCAGTTGCAAGCATATTCCGCATCCCATTCTTCTGTCGTATGAAACGGGATATTTTCCATTAAAATAGAGGCGATTGCTTGATTGGAGGTATGTTCAAATAAAGAAGAAACATTTTGAAGCTTCTTTAAATTTAACTCCAGCTGTGTAATGGTATTATCATCAGCGCCGGGTAAAAGCTGCACCAAAAAACCGCCGGCCGATTTTACACTGTAATCTCGATCAACCAATACGCCCAATGCGCAGACAGTCGGAGTCTGCTCACTGGTGGCATAATACTCAGTAATATCCTCGGCAATTTCTCCGCTGAGAAGTGCAGTGCGGCTAACATAGGGCTCCCCTTCTCCGTTATCCCTCAGCACCGTTAAAAGACCCGGGCCGATTGATCCGCTTACATCTAATTTACCATTAGGTTTCAGCGGAATATCAACGATTGAAACGCCCGGATAGCCCTTAACATGGCCGTTTTTATCTGCAGTTGCCAGCAGACTTACAACCGGTCCGCCCCCTTCAATTTGAAGGGTTAATAAATCATCATCATTTTTTAATGTACGGCCCATCATAGAGGCTGCAGTCAGCAATCGTCCGAGTCCCGCAGTTACAACCGGAGATGTTTTATGATAATCAAAGGCAGTCTGAACAATATTTTTGGAATTCAAAAAGAACCCGCGCACCATGCCGTTATCTGATAAAATTGTGAGTCCGTTATGCGTCATTTTATTCTCCTTGTTTTTGCAAAACATAAGTAATCCGTTGGGTTTTATCGGATGGTTCCGAATTAGAATAATCGTCGTTCACTTTTAAAAGCTTAAATCCATATTTTGAAAACAATCTTTCAAGTTCGTCAGGTGAATGATAACATTGAAATTGCTCCTCATCAAAACGATTATATGCATCTCCGACTTCTTTAAATACGGTAATTTGATGATTACACAAAGAATTTTTGAAATGGCTTCTCCAGGTCAAAAACACATCGTTATCTTCATATATCGCACAATGCCCATCTAATATGTTCTGATATTTATGCAAAGTATTAATATCAAAAATCAAAATTCCGTTTGGATTCAGGTAATTGCGAAGCCAATAGAACAAACGATCTAATTGGTTTTTATCTGTAATGTAGTTAACGGTATCAAGAGTAGAGATGATCACATCAACGGTACCGAAAAGCTCAAATTCAGGAAGCTGCTGCTGTAAAAACAAAGCATTACAGCCCGTTGGTGAAACATATTTCTTTTCAAGAGCTTCGTTTAGCATCTCTTCGCTTCCATCAATCCCTATCATATCATAGCCAAGCTCTGCCAAGGCCAAGGTGATGGTGCCGCTTCCGCAGCCGATATCACAAACAAGCGCGCCATCCTCGAAATGTTCCATGATAACGTTGTGTATATAGGCTATAATGCGCTCATAATCTGCACCTACAAAGCGGTCATAATAATGCGCAAGTGTTGCATAATCGTTCATAAAAAACCTCATTAACGAATATAATCGAATTCCAGATCATCGATTCTTACAGGATCCCCTTCCTGAACGCCCATTTCTTCAAGCTTTTCGATAATCCCGTTGGATTGGAGCACTCTTTGGAAGAAATTCATGGATTCATAATCATCAAAATGAATTGAGGCAATGATTTTGGAGAGCCATTCAGCCTCAACAACATAAACACCATCAATCTTATTAACTGTAAAGGTTTTTTCCTTTTCGGATTCGGCAACGGGTTTAACATATTCGGTTTCGAAAACTTTAACCTTCGGAAGGGTTTCAAGCAATTCTCCGGTCTTGGAAAGGAGCGCATCCAGCCCATCCTTGGTTGCGGCGGAGATACAAAACAGCGGATACCCTTGTTTTTCAATGTGCGTAATAAATTTATCTACAATTTCTTGATCATAAACTGCATCAATCTTATTGGCAACAACAATCTGCGGCAGAGCAGCAAGCGTAGGAGAATATTCCTTCAGCTCGCGATTGATAATTTCAAAATCCTCGATAGGATCTCTTCCCTCTGTTCCTGCAACATCAACAAGATGAAGCAACATTCTGCAGCGCTCAACATGTCGTAAAAAAGCAGTGCCGAGGCCGGCGCCTTCTGCTGCGCCCTCAATAATACCCGGAATATCAGCAATAACATATCCATTTCCAAAATGATCTACTACACCGAGATTAGGCGTCATGGTCGTAAAATGATAGTTAGCGATTTTGGGTCGAGCAGAGGAAACAACAGAAAGGAAGGTGGATTTACCAACATTCGGGAATCCAACCAAGCCAACATCTGCAATCAACTTTAGCTCAAGAAGAATATGAAACTCTTCGCCGGGCTGGCCAGGCTTTGCAAAACGCGGAATTTGGCGGGTAGGCGTTGCAAAATGCTGGTTTCCCCAGCCGCCGTTACCGCCCTTAGCAGCAATAAAAGGCTTTTCATCCGAAAGGTCTTTGATTAAAAGACCTGTTTCAGCATCTTTAATTAATGTACCCACCGGCACTTTGATAATCAGCGGCGGCGCACCTGCTCCTGTGCAGTTTTTGGTGCCGCCGTTTTTACCATCTTCGGCAACATATTTTCTTTTATATCTAAAATCCATCAAGGTATTGAGATTGCGATCGGCTTGGAAAATGATATCTCCGCCCTTGCCGCCATCTCCGCCATCGGGACCGCCTGCATTTACATACTTTTCGCGATGAAAAGCAACAGCCCCGTCGCCACCTTTGCCCGCCTTAATGAAAATCTTAGCAACGTCAACAAACATTTGAGTACCTCTTTTCTTGATAACACAAAAAAATCCCGGATAAGCTCCGGGATTTTTAAGACATTACTCTACGGCGTAGACAGAAACTTTCTTTCTATCACGACCTACGCGCTCGAACTTTACTTTGCCATCAATCAGAGCAAAGAGAGTATCGTTGGAACCGCGGCCAACGTTATTGCCGGGATGGATCTTGGTACCTCTCTGGGTCACCAGAATGTTACCGGCCAAAACAAACTGACCATCAGCTCTTTTTACGCCCAGACGCTTGGATTCAGAATCTCTACCATTCTTGGTAGAACCCATACCTTTTTTATGCGCAAAAAACTGGATATTAAACAACATTTGTTACACCTCCATTATTTCAAGGTTAAAATACATTGCATAGCTATCTGCAATGCTTTGCCCAAGATCAATCAAAATATCAACATAACTTGAAAATCTTTGATCGGGCTTTTTTGCGAAGCATCTGATCGAAGCAGTATCCTCATCAATTTCTAAATTAATTGGAATATTATCGATCTTTTCGCAGCAATTAACGCAATACTGAACAGCAGTTGATACCGCTGCACATACAATATCGCTTCCCTCTTCCCCGTATCCGCTATGACCGCTACAATCAAAGCCGATATTAAGGCTATCTTTTTGATAGACCTGCAGAATTGTCATAAAATTTAGGCTTCAGCCTTTTCTGCCTTGGGGGCGGTGGGGTTGATCGCAGTAATCTGGATCTTGGTGTAGGGCTGTCTGTGGCCCTGCTTTCTGCGGTAATTCTTCTTGGGCTTCATCTTATAGACGATGATCTTCTTTTCCTTACCGCTCTTGATGACGGTAGCTTCAACGGTAGCACCCTTAACATAGGGCTTGCCGATCTTCAGCTTTTTGCCTTCACCAACGCTGATAACCTTATCGAAGGTAACAACACTGTCGTTTTCGGCGTTCAACTTTTCAATAAAAAGGGTATCGCCTTCTTGCACTTTGTATTGCTTACCGCCGGTCTCAATAATTGCGTACATTACAAAGCACCTCACTTTCTTATAGAAAACTCGCTACGGCAGGCAAGATAAACTTTTGAACCTGACATAAGCGGCTAACGATGATTATAACATAAGAAAACCCCAATGTCAATGATTATTTTTACTATTTAATAATAATTCTTCTGCGCTTGAAATCAGCTTATCTGTCATGATCTCACCGCCCATAATGCGTGCAATTTCATAAATTCTTTCTTGCTCGCTGAGCAACGCAACCTCTGAGAAAACACGCCCATTGCTTTCTTTCTTTTGAACTTTATAATGTTTACTTGCTCTTGCGGCGATCTGCGCTAAGTGAGTAATGCAAAATACCTGCCTCCCTGCCGCGCTGCTTTGGAGCATTCGACCAATTTTATCCGCTGTTCCACCGGAAACGCCGGTATCGATTTCATCGTAAATAATGGTATCGAAATCTTGGTTTAAAACGCTTCGCATTGAGAGCATAATTCTTGAAAGTTCGCCGCCGGATGCAATTTTATTGAGCGGTCGGAGCTCTTCCCCGGCATTGGCGGATAAATAAAACGCAACATCATCCTTGCCATCGGTGCGATAGCGAATTCCGCCGCGCTCATTCTTTCGATCCGAAATCATAACCTTAAAGCGTATTTTCGGCATATCGAGATAGCAAAGTTCTTCTTTCAGCAGCTTTTCCATTTTAGCTGCTGCCTTAATGCGCGCCTCTGATAGTGCATGAGCACATTTTTCAAGAATTTTGCGCGCCTCGGCAAATCTTTGCTCGGCAGCTCGGATGAATTCCTCGTTGCTTTCAAGCTGCTCATATTCGCTGCGAATTTTTTTATGATAAGCAAGAACATCCTGATCCTCAGGTCCGTAGTTCTTTTTGATTTTTTCCAGCTGATCCAATCGCGCCTCGATAATTGCAGGATCCTCTTGCTCCCGCGCATAATCATCAAACAACTTACCGAATTCTGCACCGAGATCTTCGATTTCAGCTGAAATTTGTTTAATGCGCTTCAAATATTCGGGAGCGTCAGGCAAAAGTTTTGAAATCTCATTCATTGCCTCATAAGCGGTATGTACCAATTGTGCGGCAGCTGTATCTCCCTCGTAAAGCGCAACATTTGCGGTGTGGAGCGATTCAACGATTTCGCCGTTGTTCATCATACATGAGCGCTTGGCCAAAAGAGCGCCATACTCCCCCGCTTGCAAATTGCATTCATTTAAATCAGCCAGCTCTGCTTCGAGGACACTCTTTCTCTGCACTTTAGTGATTTCAGCATCGCGCAAACTTTTTAATTCAGCCTGAATCGCTTTAACATTTGCATACGCAGTTTCAAAGGCATTCATTTCAGCATCGAGCCGACCGAATGTATCAAGATAAGATAAATGACGTTTCTGGTCCAAAAGCAACACGCCATCGTGCTGACCATGAATATTGATCAGATGCTCGCCGAGAGTCTTCAAGATAGTAACAGTAACGTTAACTCCATTGATTCGGGCGTTATTTCGCCCATCAGCGCCGATTTTTCGAAAAATCGATATATTTCCTTCCTCATCGTTTGATAGGCCGTTGTTCTCTAAAATTTCAATTGCTTCATCGGATAGATCCGAGAAAGATGCGCTCACAATCCCCGCTTCACACCCGGTTCGAATCATGTCCTTTGAGGCTTTATTGCCCAAAAGCAACAGGATGGAATCAATAATGATGCTTTTTCCCGCGCCTGTCTCGCCTGTTAAAACATTGAAGCCTTGATGGAATTCAAGATCCAAGCGATCAATTATGGCAATGTTTTCAATATGAAGAGATGATAACATGGCTTCACCTTATTCCTTCGTTTCCATAATCAGCTTGCGCGCATTTTCGGCATAACTATTATCCAGCATACAGATAAAGATGGTATCATCGCCTGCAATAGAGCCTGCAACTCCCGGAATGTGCATTGAATCAATGGTGGCGCAAACCGCGCCCGCCATTCCTGCATAGCAGCGGATAATTACAAAGTTTTGAGCATTCGTTACAGTAAGTATACCATTATTTAAAATGGAGTTTGCTTGTGCGGGAGCGGGAATAGCGCCTGTATTCGCCAAGGGTTTAACATAGCGCGAGCCCATTGCGTCAGTCGATTTCCGCAGCCCTAATGCTTTGATATCGCGCGAAATCGTTGCTTGTGTTACATTCCATCCCCGTTCGCGAAGCGCATCAACCAGCATTTCCTGCGTTAAGATCGGTTTTTCATCAATTATTTCTAAAATCGCTTCTTGTCTGAGATTTTTCATGATAACCTCCGGCTGATCTTTTCGTTTAATAATTTATAAAAGCTTTTCTTCTTTAGTTTCACAAGTTGCAGGGGCTCTTTATGGCGAGAAATCGTAACAATATCTTCACTCTTTAGCGTCATGAGCTCCGCTCCATCGCAATGAAGATTAATATCAACGAAATCCGCATTGGAAACGCGAACATACAGCTTTTCCTGACATCCGCCAAAAACAACCGAACGTGAGCCCAGAGTATGCGGGCAAATCGGAGTGGCAACAATACCATTGGAATGGGGCTCTAAAATAGGCCCGCCTGCGCTCATGGAATAAGCAGTAGAACCGGTTGGCGTTGAGAGAATAAAGCCATCGCAAAAGTATTCTAAAAGTTCACCTTCATCATCTGAAATAACAATTTGAGCCGGCTTTCCAAGGCTTTTAATAACCGCATCATTTAATGCAACAGCGCTTCCGATACATTTTCCGCCGCGTAAAACATTAACATCCAACAAAATTCTGCCGCTCAAGGAGAGTTCACCACTTAAAATGGCGGAAAGATCAGGGATTTCATTTTGCTCCATTTCTGCCAAGAAACCAAGATGACCAAGGTTGATACCCAAAAGCGGAACATGATATTTTACAGCATAAGGGGCAGCACGCAGGAGGGTACCGTCCCCTCCGAGAGTTAATACCAAATCTGCATCAGCAAAAACCTCATCCACAGTGCAAAAACTTTCCTGATTCATCGCATCATCGCAGCTCGAAACAGCGTAATTGCAACCAAGCTTTTGAATCTCTGTAATTACGCTATGTAAATTATTCAACTGAGGATCGCGAGATTGATTCACAATAATACCAATCTTTTTCATATTAAGCCTCCGAATAAACCGCATCATAGGATGCTTTTTCGATATTTAAAGCAGACGTTGTTTTCTTTTTAATAAACAACAAATATTCTCGATTACCACTTTCGCCGGGAAGACCGCTGAATGAAATTCCAAATATTCCAAAGCCAAGCTGCTGCGAAAATAAAGCGCATTCTTTAACTATGGAAAGATGGTATTTGCGATCTGTAACAACGCCGTTTTTGTTCAACGCAGCGGGGCCGACCTCAAATTGAGGCTTGATCAAAACAACGGCCTCTCCCTCATCTTTCAACGATGCATAAATCGCAGGAAGAATTGCTTTGATTGAAATAAATGATAGATCAGCGGTGATGCAATCAATTGCATCGGGAAAAGAGGCGGAATTAAGATAGCGTGCGTTTGTATGCTCCATATTTATTATTCGCGCTTCTTCTAATAATTTCGGATGCAATTGGGCGCTGCCAACATCAACAGCATAAACTCTTTTAATTCCCTTTTCCAGCAAAACCTGGCAAAATCCGCCGGTTGATGCACCAAAATCTGCCGCGACCTTATCTTCCCAGTTTAAATCAAACTGCTCAAACGCCGTAAGCAGCTTGTGAGCAGAACGCGCAACATAGTTTGTTTGTTCAACGATCCGCTTAATATCATCATTATCATTCACTTCATAAGAAGGTTTCGTGATGATGCGCCCATTTATTGTAAAGTATCCGCACTTTACAGCAGAAGCGGCCTTGTTGCGGCTATCAAAATATTGTTTTTGAAATAAATACTGGTCCAGCCTCATAATATTTCCTCGTAAACCGCGAGAATTGCCTTGGAAACACCATTGGAATCTAAACCGTATTCCTTTAAAAGATCACTTGCTTTTCCGGCTTTTATAAAATCATTTTTAATTCCGTAGCTGCGGTAGATGCCTTTATATGCGCGATGCATCAATTGATTTCCGATATAGCTCCCAATTCCGCCGCATTCGTAACATTCTTCAAAGAGAATAACAGCCTTATAGCGCGAAAGATGATCAATAATCTCTTGCTCTATCGGGAAAATACGATTTAGTTTCAATAGTGCTACGCCGGGTTTTATCGATTGAATCGCATCATAGCAAGAAAAGAACTCACGCCCATAAGAAACAACACAAATATCGCTTGATGCATCAAACCATTCTGCAAAGGAATCCGCAGTTTGAAGGGAAAGCATACTTTCGGCAGAATAGCCTCGTGGATAACGGATTGCTACAATTCCCTGATCATCTTTAATAGCCCTATTAAAGGCGTTAGTTAAATCCTTATAGGTTGCGGGAGAATAAATTGTAATTCCGGGCACAGGAAGTAACATAGGAATATCAAATAATCCTTGATGGGTTTCTCCGTCTTCGCCAACAATTCCTGCGCGATCAATGCAAAAAATCATTTTTAATCCTTGCAGCGCAGCATCATGAATAATTTGATCATAACCTCTTTGCAAAAAAGAGGAATAAACCGCAAACACCGGCAACATTCCGTTTCTGGCCAGACCTGCAGAAAAGGTAATTGCATGCTGCTCCGCAATTCCAACATCGAAAAAACGCTCGGGAAATTGGGTAGAAAAGGCGGTAAGCCCGCAGCCAACCGTCATCGCAGCGGTAACTGCGCAGATCTTGTCATTCTGCTCGGCGGCATCGCAAAGAAGTTTGCCCAATACCGCTGAGTAATCTTCTTTTGCTTTTTTAGAGCCCTCCCCTGTTTCGATATCAAACGCACCCAGACCATGGAAATCCAGGGGCTTACTTTCGGCAAAGGGATAGCCCTTTCCTTTAATGGTCCGAACATGAACCAGACAAGGGCGCTTTAAATCCTTTGCGCGCCTTAAAACGCGCTCTAATACCGCCAGATTATGGCCATCAATAGGACCTAAATACGCAAAGCCCATGTCCTCAAAGATATTCCCTTGATAGAAGATTGCCTTAAGAGCTTGCTTGATTTTTTGAAAAGCTTTATATAACCACTTTCCTACCAACGGAGTTGCATTAGTTGTGCGGGTAAGAAAATCTTTAAATTTGAAATATCCCTGCCGCGAACGAATATGAGCCAGATTTTCCGCAAAAGAGCCTACATTGCGCGAGATACTCATTTCATTATCATTTAAAATGACAATCAGGTTTCCGCTGATTCTCCCGCCGTTGTTTAATCCCTCATAGGCTAAGCCGCCCGTCATTGCACCATCACCGATAACAGCAACAACGCAACGGTCCTCTTCGCCCTGAAGCTGAAAAGCTTTTAAAAGGCCGATTGCGGAAGATATAGAGGTAGAGCTATGGCCGGTTTTTAAAATATCATGCTCACTTTCCAGAGGATTTGGAAAGCCGGAAAGTCCATTTTCTTTCCGCAAGCCGTAAAAATTCTTATAGCGGCCGGTAAGAATCTTATGGGTATAGCATTGATGACCAACATCGAAGATCAACTGATCTCTTGGAGAATCAAAAACACGATGCAAGGCCATCGTTAGCTCAACAACCCCTAAATTGCTTGCGAGGTGACCACCGTTATTGGAAACACATTCAATCATAAAATTGCGAATTTCTTCTCCAAGCGCTGCAACGTCTTCATAATTCAGTTCTTTAATATCCTGCGGCTTTTGGATGAATTCCAACATAATGTCACCTCCATATACTATTTTGAACGAGATTCTATATAATCAGCAAGTTGAATTAGAAACAAGTCTTCTTTAACAGATTGCTTGGCAGCAGCAATTTCTGCCGCCAAATATTCATGAGCTTTTTTAATCCCCATAATTGAAGGGAATGTGGATTTATTTTCCACAGCATCCTTGCCGATGTCTTTTCCTAAAATATCAGCATTGCCTTCAATATCGAGAAGGTCGTCTTTAATCTGAAAAGCAAGGCCGATGTGCTTTGAATAGTTTACATAATTTTCGTAATCGTTATGTGCAAGCTTTTGCATCATTAAAATCGGGGCAAGAAGCAAGGCACCTGTTTTGCATTGATGAAGCAAGCATAACTCATCTAAAGATATCATGCGGTTTTCGCTCATTATATCCAAAATCTGGCCGCGCAACATACCATTAGCTCCTGCAGCTGAATAGAGAACATCCATTGCATCTAAAAAATCGGTTGGTTGATATAATTTTCTGTATTTTAGCAAAAATTCGACCGAAAAATTCAGAATCGCATCTCCCGCCAGAAGGGCGGTTGCCTGATCAAATTTTTTATGGCAAGTCGGCATACCTCGTCGCAGATCATCATTATCCATTTCCGGCATATCATCGTGAACCAATGAATAGGCATGAATCATTTCGAGCGCAGCTGCAAATGGAAGAGCATGCTCGATGGGAAGTCCCAAACGTTCGCCAAAAGCAAGCGTCAAGACCCCGCGCAAACGTTTTCCGGGCGCTAGGATAGAATAGGACATTGCTTCTCCCAAACGCTCTTTCGGAAGGGCGGCGGCTACATCTTTTTCCAAAAATTGATCAATCAGATCTTTATAACGAAGAAATTCCTCAGTCATTTTCAGCTGTCCCCACTTCTTGCTGCTGCAAAAACTGAACTTTTTGCTCTGCTTTTTCCAAAAGCTCTGTGCATTTTTTGCTCAGCTTCATGCCCTTTTCATATAATTCAATAGATTCTTCCAGCGAAACTTCTCCGCTTTCAAGCTTATTTACAATTTCGCCTAAAGCCGCGAGGGCCTCTTCAAATTTTAATGTATCTGCCATATTATTTAATCCTTTTCGATAGAATCAACAATACACCCTGCTTTTCCGTTTGCAAGACGTAATGTCAGATGATCTTTAAGCTTCAATTGATCGATGTCTGAAACAACATCTCCGGCATCATCCTGCGCGTAAGCAAATCCGCGCTGCATCACCTTTAAGGGGCTTAAAGCATCTAAGCGAACAATATTTTTCGCTAAAATGTTTTTCCGATTGAGAAGATCGGAATGTACCGATGCATTTAACTTTTCACATAAGCGATCGAGATGCATAAAGGGCTTGTCCGTAAACGCCTTTGGATCTTTAAAAATTCTTGCGTTTGTATATCTCTCTAAACGCTCACGCGATTGTTGCATCTTATAGGTCAAGCCATTTGAAAGTCGCTTCTGAGATTGTTTCAATTGCTCCAGCAATTCCTCCATATCAGGAACAACTAATTCAGCAGCTCCCGAAGGGGTTGGCGCGCGAAGATCCGCTGCAAAATCGCAGATTGTAAAATCAGTTTCATGCCCCACCGCCGAAACAATCGGGATTGAGCAATTATAAACTGCAAGAGCAACCGAAGGATCATTAAAGCCCCAAAGGTCCTCGATGGATCCTCCTCCTCGGCCAATAATGATAACATCAACATTTTGCGCGGAATCAAAAAAATCGACACCGGCCACCAAGGATTGCGGTGCTTGGTCCCCCTGAACAATCGCAGGATAAACGAGAACCTCTGCCAACGGAAACCGCCGCCCGGTAATTTGGATTATATCGCGAACTGCGGCGCCGGTTGGTGAAGTAATAACGCCGATACGAAGCGGAACGGCGGGGAGCTTTTTCTTATGAGCCGGATCAAAGATACCTGCGGCAGCGAGCTGCTTTTTTAATTGTTCAAAAGCAACATATAAATCGCCAATTCCGTCTTCTTTCAGTTCTGTTACATAGAGCTGATAGGAGCCGCTTTTCTCATAAAGTGAAATACTGCCGAGCGCCAAAACCTTCATCCCGTTTTCGGGCTTAAAGCGAAGCTTTGCAGCGCTTGAGCGAAACATTACTCCGCTGATTAAGCCGTTTTCATCCTTTAATCGAAAATAAATATGCCCACTTTGCTGAAAAGTCAGATTTGAAATTTCACCGCTGACCCAAATATTACGCAAATTCAGGTCGGAGTCCAACAACTGTTTTAAATATTGATTTAATTGTGTAACAGTAATAGCCGTACGTGACATTATTTTGCAATATAGCTTAATACGCCATGTACAAACTTACCGGAATCATTATCACCAAATTCCTTGGCAAGCTCAATAGCTTCGTTGATTGCAACCCGATCGGGGATTTCATCATTAAATTTTATTTCATATACCGCGAGACGAAGAATGGCAATGCAAACTGCGCTTACCCGATTAATCGACCAATTGGCAATAGCCGGTTCCAGCATTTCATTGATTTCTTCCCATCTTTCACAAATACCTTTTAAGGAATCATCAATATAGGAATACCGCTCCTCCTCTTCACGAGCGGCATAAAATTCCTCCAAAACCGCGTTTAGATCATCGGTACCGCGGTAATTCAGGGAATACACCAATTGGAAAACTACTTTTCTTTGTTTTTGTCTGGTCATAATTCCTCCTATTTTTCAATCTGCACACATAGCAGATGACCATTATGAAGCTCACATTCAGCACCATCAAAAGGTTCGTTACTAATAGCGAGCGGAGTATCGGTTTTTAAAATAAAATGATCAAGGGGATATTTAAAATTCTTCAGCGAAAGGCAAGCTTCTTTTTTCCAAGCAAAAAAAGAAACATACTTCATTTCTGAGGAAAAAGCATATGTGCCCGCAGATAAAAGGGTGACAAGATTTTCACCGTCATAGAGATATAATTGAATCCTTTTTTGGGTCGCTTTCTCAAGCAGAGAAAGATTGGCATAAGAATGATCAAATCGACCGCCAAAGGGTGCAACCAGCCATATTTCCCGATATCCCGCCTCAACAGCATAAAGAAATGCAAGCTCGCTGTCTGTTTCATCTTTTTCTGCAGGATAAACAATAGCAGGAACCCCGGAGGGTTGATCAGCCGAATCGAAATCCCCGATTGCACACTCTAAATGAAAATGATTATCGGCGGCAAAGGTACAGCCTTTTTCAACGGCAAAATAAGCAGAATTACTATCTTTAAATCGATTGATTATTCTTTCCTGATTGCGCATTTCGCCGCTTAAAAAGATTACCGCTTGGGAGCTTTTTTTGCCCATGGCGTCTCCTCCCCTTTCAAATAATCATACATTTGGCAATAATTATCGTATCGTGTTGAATCAATTTCACCTTGTTGCACTGCATGGCGAATTGCGCATGTTGCTTCATGAATATGCGAGCAATCCTGATATTCGCATTCATTAATAAATGGCGAAAACTCTCTGAAATAATTGGCAAGCTCCTCTTTTTTTATATCATAGCCTTCCAATTCCAGCGCACCAAAACCGGGGGTATCACCAATTAAAGCACCATTGGAGGGAAAAAGTTCAATGTGCCGTGTTGTATGGCGGCCACGCCCTAACTTTTCGGAAACCTCACCTGTTTGCAGCTTTAGATCGGGGTATAAAACATTTAAAATACTGCTTTTTCCAACCCCTGTATTGCCGGCAAATATAACTGTTTTATCCGCCAAAGCAGAGCGAAGTGCGGAAAAATCGCCCTCACATTTGGCTGAAACAGCAAACACCCGGTAGCCCAAGTATCGATATAGATCAATTAGTTTTGTTGAGTTTCCCTCATCAGGTAAATCGTTCTTATTAAAAATAAGAATTGGCTCAATCCCCCTGCTTTCGGCAATTAATAATATTTTATTAATTGTAAAGGGATAGGGTGTCGGTTGTGTAAATGCCGATACATAGCATAGTACGTCAACATTGGCAACATTCGGGCGGATCAAATAGTTTTTTCGAGGTAAAATGCGATCAATCCGCCCTGTTCCATCCGCCATTGCAAGAATTTCCACCACATCACCGGGAACCGGAGAAACCCCCGCCTTTCGAAAGCTTCCGCGCGCACGGCAAAGGTATTCTCCTTCCTCAGTTTTAACGGTATAAACGCCGGAAAGTAATTTTATAATCGTTCCGGTCATTTGTTTATGCAACTGTTTGACTACCGATTGATACACCATTGATATTTACGGTAAGTATCGTACCAACCTCATATTCTGCCGCAGCCAAGGCGTATTTATAATCGGTTGCTGCATGGTCAGCCGGCAGGACCTCGGCGGAATAAACAGATGTACCATCTTCAAGCGTTACGGTAACCATAACCTTATCGGCGGAATCCTTTACGCCGGAAAGATCGATTTGAACTGCATACTCAACCTTCTCGGGCTCGGGCTCGGGTACAACCGGAGGTTCAGGCTCGGGTTCAACCACCTCTTCGGGACCAAGGCTGATAACAATATTGATTTTCGTATCTACTTCAACCTTTGTATTTTTCAAAACGCTTTGAGAGATAACCTTGCCAATTTCGACCGTTTCGCTATATTCCTTTGTTACTTTTCCAAGCTTCAGTTTATTATTCAAAAGGGTCGTTTTAGCTGCGGATTCTGTGAGATTGGAAAGATCCGGCATGGTTACTGTTTCTACCTCAGCGGGCTCTTCCTCTTCTTCGGGACCAAGGCTGACATAGATTTTCACTCTGCGTGTTGCGCTCACTTCAGTACCGGCAGCAGGATAGGTAGAAATAACATAGCCTTCCTCCACCTCATCATCGTTCTTAGTTTCAATACTGTAAAGAATATCCTGCTGCTTAAAGACGGAAATCGCAGCGGATTTTGTCTTCCCTACAACATCAGGCACATAATTACTGTCTTCCAACGTTTCATCATTATTATTAACACTGGTAGGACCACTACTGATAACAACCTTGATTTCGCCCTTTTTCTTAACAGCATCTCCGGCAGGGGGATCCTGCGAGATAATTTCACCCTCATCGTATTTATTGCTATCTTCAGTCGATTCAACAGTAAACTTAAAATTATATTGGCTTTCTGCCTCTTCCAGCGCCATGCCAACAACATCGGGGCAATCAACCGTTTTGGGACCGAAAAGTTCCTTTTGGAAAACAATTCCGAGAGCAACAAGAATCAAGATCAAAAATGCGGTACCAACCCCTGCGATAATCGGAAGCCAGGTTGATTTAAATTTACTTTGCTCCTTTTCCTCTTCAATCTCATCATTCAAAACTGCCTCATCCTCGGGCGAAGCATCAGTATCCAAAAGATCCTCTGCAAAGAGAGTAGGTGAATTATCTTCAAAAATGGTTTCAACAGGCGGTGCTGCAGTATAACCGAAAACAATCTCGGGATCTTCCTCAAACATTGCGATGTCCGCCAAAATTGCGACAGCGGATTGATACCGCATTGCCGGATCTTTCATAATTGCTTTTAAGGTTATATCCTCAAGCCCCTGCGGCATATCTTCGATTAATTCAGAAGGCAAATCGGGCTGCGCTTGAACCTGCATCAAAGCAACCGCAACAGCAGTATCTGCTTCAAACGGAAGTTTCGCGGTAAGCATTTCATAGAGAATAATACCAACCGAATAAATATCACTTCGGGCATCGGTGCGATCACCGCTCGCTTGCTCGGGGCTGATATAATGAACCGAACCGATCGTCATATCGCTAATGGTTTGAGTATCAAACTTAGTCAGGCGGGCAATTCCGAAATCGGTGATTTTGATGGTGCCGTCTTTCAAAAGAATGATGTTATGGGGTTTAACATCCCTATGGACAATGCCGCGTTCATGGGCATGGGAAAGACCCTTTAAAATTTGCTTTACAAAATGAAGCGCTTCATCGGGCGATAAAGCACCCTTCTTTTCCATATATTCCTTTAGAGTGATACCATCGATGTATTCCATAACGATGTAGAGGGCATCCCCTTCCAAAGAAACATCGTAAACATCAACAATATTATTATGGGAAAGCATTGTAATTGCCTTAGATTCATTGGTGAAACGGCGGCGAAACTGAGCATCCGACATAAATTCGTCTTTTAAAATCTTTACTGCAACAACGCGATTGCATACTTTATCAAATGCTTTAAAAACATAGGCCATACCGCCGACGCCAATTACCTCAATGATCATATAACGTCCGTTTAAGATTTTTCCGATATATTTTTCCATGAATCGGTCCTCCTTATAATTGGATAGCGACAATGGTGATATTATCTGTGCCGCCTCTGCTGTTTGCAAGTTCTATTAATCGTTCGGGAAGATTTTCAATCGACCCACCCGAAATTTCAAATTGAATTTCATTTTCATCCACCATATTACTCAACCCATCAGAGCACAGTAATATGAGATCACCTTGCGATACTTTGATTTTGAAAAAATCAGGCGCCACTTCATCATCAACACCGATTGCGCGGGTTATTACATTTTTATTGGGATGGAGCTTGGCTTGGCGTATAGTTATATGACCGCTATCAACCAGCTCTTGAACCGCAGAATGATCCTTTGTGATCTGCGTTATGCCTCCGTTTGTAATATGATAGCCGCGACTATCGCCAACATTTCCAAGCAATACCTCATTTTTCAATGCAAGGGCAAGAACCATCGTTGTACCCATGCCGTTCAGCCGGGGGTTTTCTTTCCCCTCCTTTGAAATAACGCAATTACTCTCTTCTATAATCTTCAAGAAGACTTTTTCCGCTTTGTTTAAATCGGATAAAGAGGCGTGTTCAATATGTTTTTTCACAATATTGATTGCAATGCTGCTGGCATGGGAACCGCCATTGGCGCCGCCCATACCATCACAAACAACTGCGAAACCGCTTTCTTGGTTAGGCGTGAAATACCAAAAAGCATCTTGGTTTTCGCTTCGCACAAGCCCAACATCGCTTTTACCGTTAATAATCAAGTTCTATTGCACCTCCTTTGGAGAATTTTGATGCCGCAGCTGACCGCAGGAAGCAGAAATATCGCTTCCCAAGGTTCGCCTTATCGTCGCATTCAAGCCATGGCTGATCAAACGATCTTGAAATGCCATAATTTTTTTCTTTGCGGGCGGCTTATATACCCCATTTTCTATCGGATTAACGGGTATCAGATTAATGTGGCAAAGCATCCCTTTCAGCAGCTTTGCCAGCTGTGCCGCATCTGCGGCAGTATCATTTACACCGGCGATTACTGCGTATTCAAAAGAAATTCGCCTTCCTGTAATCGCCTGATATTCCTTGCAGGCTTGAATCAAATCGTCAATATGATATTTTCGATTGACAGGCATGATCTCGCTGCGTTTCTCATCGGTAGTTGAGTGAAGAGATATAGAAAGAGTTATCGGCAATTCAAGATTTGCAAGTTCTTTGATTTTCGGAATCAAGCCGCAGGTAGATAGCGAAATATGGCGATAACCGATATTCACTCCTTCAGGATCATTCACATTTTTCAAAAAGCGAACAACCTCATTGAAATTATCCAGCGGCTCCCCTATTCCCATCATAACGATATTTGAAATCCGTTCCCCAAGATCCGCTTGAACCTTTAATATTTGATCTAAGATTTCACCCGCTGTCATTGAGCGAATTAAGCCGTTTTTTGTAGATTGGCAAAAAGAACACCCCATTCTACAGCCAACTTGGCAAGAGATACAAACTGAATAACCATGGTTATATTTCATGGCAACGGTTTCAATCAAATGACCGTCTTCAAGCTCAAACAAATATTTTTTTGTTTCATCCAGAGCCGATGAAAAGCGTTTATATAATTTGATATTTGTTATCTTTGCTTCAGCGCGCAGCTTTTCCTGCAAGCTTTTTGATAAATCGGTCATTTCGGTAAAATCGGTTATTCCTCGATGAATCCAACGAAAAATTTGCTTGCTGCGAAAAGCAGGTTCTCCAATTGATTTTATGTAGGAAGAAAGTTCTTCCCTTGTCATCGATTTTAAATCAGGTTTCAAGCATTATCCTTTCTTTAAAACAGCAATAAAAAATCCATCTTCGCCATCCTGAGGCAGAAATGTAATATAACCCTTGTTATAAAAAGAGGGGTCAAGACTGCAATTAAATTTATGAGAAACGAATTCTTGTATCAACGCTTCATTTTCCCTTTGATCGATGGTGCATGTGGAATAAACCAATCGACCGCCCTCTCTTAAATATGCAAATCCATTTTCAAGAATTTTCTTTTGTGTTTCAATAAATGGGTTATCTTTGTATTCTTTATATTTTATATCGGGCTTTTTACCCATTATTCCAAGCCCGCTGCAAGGAACATCACATAAAACAAAATCAGCACTTTCCCTTTGTTTTTCATCAAATACGGTAGCATCGCTGCATTCAAAATGAATATTTTGATGGCCCAGCCGCTCCCCCGCTGCCTTCATCAGCTCAATTTTATGAGGATAAAGATCATAGGCAAAAATTTCGGCTTCGGTTAATGATGCCATTGCAAAGGTCTTTCCGCCGGGGGCGGCGCAGAGATCCATGATTTTTTCAGCATTTTTCGGCAGTAACAGAGCGGCTTCGGCAGAATGCCTTCCGATAACATGAAAATATCCCTTTTTAAAGGCTTGCGAAGTTTCAACATCAAAACCGTGATCGGAAAAAAATAGATTTTCAATATCGGTTTTATTAATAGCGATATTCTCGGAAGCAAGAGAAGCGATCAGTTGATCCGCCGAGCATTTCTTGGAATTCAGGAAAAGATAAATTCGCGTTGAAACCGCTGAAATTCCTTCGATTATCCTCAAAAACTTTTCTTTTCCGTACTGCTCCAACAGCAAATCAACAATCTGCGGAGAAATAGAAAACCGAGCTGTATAATCTGCCTTTTTAAATGAAAGCAACTCATCCTTTTCGGCGGCACAGCGGCGCAAAACCGCATTAACATACCCCGCCGAATGAGCTCTTCCCGCTTTTTTGATGCAGTCAACCGATGTGTTGCAGGCAGCAGAGGGCGGAATATCCATATAAAACATTTGATATAACCCCATCCTAAGCGCCGTTCGAACTTCCGCGCTCAATCGATCTACCGCGCGATCAGAACATTTGGAAAGAAAATAATCCAATGTTATTTTCTTTTCAACCACACCATAAAACAATGCCGTAATAAACCTGCGATCACGCTCATTCTGAACCGGACGCAAAGCTTTTATTAAGGTTAGATTGGGATAAGTCTGCTTCGTTTCCCATTCAAGTATTAAGTTGTATGCAATCATTCTCGGCGTTTTCATCGACGATTACGGCGAGAAAGAAGCAAAAACAGCTGCCAAAGAACGGTAATTGCAGATGCTACATATGTCATTGCTGCAGCGATCAAAACAGAGCGAACACCTGCCACATCCTGCTCAGAAAAGCCCGATTCCCGAATCAGGTGAACTGCACGATTGGAAGCATTAAACTCAACCGGGAGGGTGATCAGCTGGAAGAAAAACAAAACCAAATAGCAAACAACAGCAACATTAAAAATAACAGTGCTGATTGAATAGCTTGAAAAGAAAAAGCTCGAGATCATTAAAAAATAAAGTAATTTGGAACTAAAATTTGTAATGCCAACCACCGCCGAACGAACACGAATCGGAAAATAGTTCTTTGCATGCTGAATGGCATGGCCACATTCATGGGCAGCAACACCGATTGAGGCGATGCTGGTACCGTTAAAAACAGCAGGCGAAAGTGAAACAATTTTTTTGGTAGGATCATAGTGATCAGAAAGATGTCCATTGCCGCAAACAACCTGAACATCATAGATCCCCGCACCCTTTAAAATTAAATCAGCCATTTCAGCACCGCTACGGTGGCTGCCATTATTAATTTTGGAATATTTATTATAAGCTGTCTTCATCCAAAATTGAACAATCAGCCCCAAAATAATTACGGGCAGCATAGAAAAAATACCAAAGTAATAATTGTAAAACACTAATATTGCGCTCCTTTATTTTAGAGTCTCCCCAACAGCAAGTTTTGCACCCATGGCATAGGAATATGCGCTCATCTTCGTTTTTCCGGGTTTCTGCAATGTTTCGATTATCAAGCATTTGCCATCCCCTGCAGCGATCGAAATGCCATTCGGCTCAATTGCGGTAATAATCCCGGGCGTTGCATTCGTTTCCCCGCCAACAGAGGCTTCGTGCAGCTTAATTCTGATTTCGTTTGCCTCATAAAAGGCTCCGGGCGAAGGATTCATTCCCATAATCAGATTACGCAAACGAGCAGCAGGAAGGCTAAAATCGATTGCACCCTCTGATTTTTGAATCATCGGTGCATAGGTTGCCTCATCTTCATTCTGCTGCTTATAAACGGCTTTGCCTTTTAATATTAATTCCACTGCTTCAATCAAAACATCGGCGCCGACAGCAGCCATTCGATCAAAGAGAGTGCCGGCTGTTTCTTTTTCTCCCAGCTTCATTACGCGCTGAAGAATTATATCGCCTGTATCCATTCCCTTTGCCATTTTCATGATCGTTACGCCTGTTTCATCTTCTCCGTTTATAACGCAGCGCTGGATTGGAGCAGCACCGCGATATTTGGGAAGCAAAGAACCATGAACGTTAATACATCCGTATTTTGGATAATTCAAGATATATTCCGGTAAAATCCGGCCATATGCAGCAACAACAATTAAATCCGGTGCAGCTTCATTTAAAACATCTAAAAATGCGCCATCCTTCAATATGAGCGGCTGCCAACAAGGAATATTATTGGCGATTGCATACTCCTTAACCGGCGGAGCGACCAATTTATTTCCTCTTCCCTTTGGGCGATCGGGCTGAGTAACAACCCCAACGAGATTATATTTTTCATAGAGCCTTTTACAGGATTCCAGAGCAAAATCGGGAGTACCCATAAAAAGAACACGAATATCATTCATGATCAAAAACCTCTTCCCCGATCAACGGGATGGTTACACCAACAAGATGATCATATTCATGTTGTAAGCATCGAGCCACAAAATCATCCGCCTCATAGATAAAGCTTTCGCCTTTCACATTCTGCGCACGCATCTTGATTTTATTAGCGCGTACAATATGGAAGGAACGCCCCGGAAAGGAGAGACAGCCCTCATAATACCGATCGTTCTTTCCGGTTGCGGAGAGAATCTCCGGATTTATAAATTCTTTATATTCAGAACCATCACCATTAATATCGGCAATGAAAATACAACGCAAAACTCCGATTTGCGGAGCAGCAAGGCCGGCACCCTGCTCTTTACGCAGGGTATCCCGCATATCCTCAACCAAAGTTGCCAATTTTTCATCGAATTGAGTAACCGGGCGGGATTTTTTGCCCAAAAACTCCATGTCATTCTTTACTAAGTTTCTTAATGCCATAAATGTACCTCAAAAATATTGAATAGGATTTAAATTATAGCCCGCCTGAACCCCATTTGGCAGGTTTAGGGCTCTGCATTCATTAATTAACGCGCGAAACCGCGCTGAATTTCTGCATTTAACGATCATTTGCATTCGGCATCTGCCATGATACTGCTTTATACGCGGAACAAACGGCGAAAGAAGACGAAGAGGAATATCGGAATACTCTCCTACGGCCGCATTTTGCAGATGAGAATAAATCATTTTCATGCCATCAACAGCAGTCTCTTGGCTGAAGCCCTCGATAGAAATCAGCATCAGATCGCAAAACGGCGGATATCCGACTAATTTGCGAAAAGCAATCTCTTGCCGATAAAATTCCTCGTAGTCCTGCTCTTTTGAAAGAGCAATCACCTGGTGATCAGGGCAATAAGTTTGGATCATAGCTCTTCCCGCTTTGCTGCTGCGCCCTGATCGACCGCAGACCTGCGTAAGCAAATCAAAAGTTCTTTCATTTGCCCGAAAATCATCGGTATAGAGCGACATATCTGCTTGTAATACGCCGACCAGAGTAACGGAAGGAAAATCCAATCCCTTTGCCACCATCTGGGTGCCCAGCATAATATCGTAATCTCCGTTACGAAAGGCCTGCAATTTTTCGCCATAGGAAAGATAGGAATCGACCGTGTCCATATCCATCCGCAAAATACGCGCATCGGGAAACAAACGATCAAGCTCATCCTCAATATACTGCGTTCCGATTCCTAACATTTTAATATGCTCCGACTCGCATTCGGGACATTTTTGAAAACGCTTTATATTATAGCCGCAGTAATGGCACATCAACCGATCATTCAATTTATGATAGGTGAGCGTGATTCCGCAGGAGGGGCATTTTGCAACCGCTCCGCAGGAAGAACACCCCACAACCGAATGCATACCTCGGCGATTTAAAAACAAAATTGTCTGCTCCCCCGCCCCAAGTGTTTCTTCAATCGCGCGGCGAAGCGGCTCACTAAAAAGTTTCATACCATCTGCCATCAGGTCTTGCTTCATATCAATCAGCTGCACTTCCGGCAAGGGGGCGCTGTTATACCGCTTTGTTAAAGTATGAAGATGATATTGCCCCCTTTGGGCGGCATAAAAGCTTTCGATTGACGGCGTTGCGGAAGCAATCAACAGCGGAATGGAGAACTTAGCAGAAAGAAATTTTGCTATGTCGCGCGCGTGGTAACGAGGTGTTGTTTCGGATTTATAGCTGGACTCATGCTCTTCATCCATAATAATAAGACCAAGATTATTTAAAGGAGCAAATACTGCGCTGCGCGTTCCAACAACGATTTTGGCGCGGCCCGATTGGATTTTTTTCCATTCATCGGTCTTTTCCCCTAAAGTGAGGCCGCTATGAAGAACCGAAACACATTCACCGTAACGCGAATAAAATCGGCTGAGCATCTGCGGAGTCAAGGAAATCTCGGGAACCATCATCAACACGCTTTTACCGGCGGCAGTAACATCATCCATCAGTTGCATAAAAACATGCGTTTTACCGCTGCCTGTTACGCCAAAAAGCAGATGAGTTCCCTGCTCATTCAGCGTTGCTGAGATTTTTTCATAAGCTGCTTGCTGCTCTTCCTGCAAATGAATCGGTGAGCGAAGCAGATCGCGCTCCATATTCCGATAGGGCTTGCGCTCTTTGGTTTCGCTGAAAACAGAAATCAGCCCCTTTTTAGCAAGGGTTTTCACAGTTGACGGGCCGCAGCCGGAATAATAAAGAGCATCCTTTGCAGATAAAACCTCATCATCCAAAAATAAAGCCAGAAGGTCCCGCTGCTTTTCATGGCGCTGCGGCAGCTCGGATAAATAATGTTCAATTTCCTCAACCGACTGCACACGGCGTATTTTTTTTTCTTTCAAATCGCCTATATTGCGGATGGATTGGATTTCTTCAATCAAGATCCCATCGCGATAGGCGGGCAGGCATAGTTTTTTTAGTTTTGGGGGAAATTCCGAGCGACGACAAGGCTTGGATTCTTTTTTTAAAAAAGCTGCAAGCTCTTCATATTCACTTGGAATCTCAGCAATCTCGGGATTTAAAGAAAAGGTTTCATTAACCTTATAATCAAGGCCGCGCGGAAGCATACAACGAACTGCCTGATAACGGGTAATAAAATACTGATCCGCCATCCAAGCGACCAATTCAAGATGAGCTTGATCTAAAAGCGGTTTTTCATCCAAACAGCGAACAACCTCCTTTAGACCATCAACATCAACCTCTTCAAAAACCGAAATGACCAAAGCCTTTTTCAAAACGTTGCCATTACCAAATGGAACTAAAACACGTACGCCGGGCAAAATGGATGCAGAAAATCCAGGGGGTACGATATAATCGTAATCCCGATCAATCTTTTGAACAATTTGATCCAATGCTACCCGACAAATAAACGGCATTTTATTCCTCTACACGTTTAATAGAAACCTTGCCTGCTGCGATATCGTTGATTGCCATCTTAACAGGCTTTTCCAAAGGCTCTTCCTGAGAATTATCAAGATTCTCGGAAATCTGGCGAGCACGCTTAGCGGTCATGATAACGAGCGCATATCTGCTCTTGGTTACTTTCTCCAATTCGGAAACTGCAGGATACAACATAGATAAACCTCCAAAAAAATTATAAATTTAATAAACAAATCATTTCTTCAGCAGCGCGGATCACATCGTCATTAACAACGCTGAAATCATAATCATTTATCCGCTCCAGCTCTTTTTTTGCTTGCTCGATACGCGCGCAAACAACACTTTCAGCCTCTGTTCCCCGCCCTCTCAAACGTTTTTCCAATGTTTCAATATCAGGCGGAAGAATAAATATTGAGATCGAATCGGGGCATTTGGCTTTTATCTGCCTTGCTCCGCATGGCTCTATCTCAAGAATAACATCATGGCCTAACGCGCATTGCTGCTCAACATAGTCCGCAGGCGTGCCATAATAATTATCGCAATATTCGGCATATTCCAACATCGCATTTTGCGCAATCTTTTCTTCAAATTGCTGATGCGTAATGAAAAAATATTGAACTCCATCGGTTTCGCCCGGGCGCGGAGCGCGGGTTGTTGCCGAAACGGAATATCTCAAATTAGGACAACGCTTAAATACTTCGGCAAGAACAGTCCCTTTTCCGGCACCGCTGGGCCCCGATACAACTATTAATCTTCCCCTATTCATCTGCTTCATCCCCATCTTCTTCATAGCTGTCGGTTAATCTGTTTGCAACCGTTTCCGGTTGCAAAGGCGAGAGAATAACGTGATCACTATCAGTAATAATAACTGCACGGGTGCGGCGGCCGTATGTAGCATCAACCAAAACACTGTTATCCTTCGCTTCAATGATAATCCGCTTAATGGGCGCACTATCGGGGCTAACTATTGCTATAATGCGCGATGAATTGATCATATTACCAAAGCCAATGTTAATTAATTTCATAATAGCTCCTTATTCCACATTTTGAATTTGCTCGCGGATTTTTTCAATGCAGGATTTCACATCAACAACCGTTCTGGTAATTTCGATATGATTACATTTCGAACCGGTTGTATTGATTTCACGATTCATTTCCTGAACCAAGAAATCCAATTTCTTTCCAATCGGGCCGCCTTGCTGCAAAAGGGCACGAAATTGAGATAAATGGCTTCTCAAACGAACTGTTTCCTCATCAACTGCAACCTTATCGGCAAAGATAGCAACTTCGGTAAGCAATCTACTCTCGTCGATTTCGCAATCGCCAAGCGTTTCTCGAATTTTTTCTTCCAATCGATTGCGATAAGCTGCTACTGACTCAGGCGCCAAAGCTTCGATCTTAACAACTGCATCTTCGATAAAATCCAAATTTAATAAAAGATCTGTTTTCAACTTCTCTCCTTCGATTTCTCTCATGGAGATAAAAGATTCCAACGCTTGATCAACCGCCGCTAAAACAGCAACTTTAATCTCATCTTCGGAAACTTCGGGCTGGCTAATGGTCAAAACTTCGGGCAATGAGAGAATGCGCGATACACCAAGATCATTATGGACAGAAAATTCATCCTTAAGATGAGCAGCAGCATCAAGATAGGCACGAACAAGATGGTCATCTACTTTCGCTTCAAGCTGAATATCTTCGCAGCTTTTCTCGGTGTGAAAATAAACATCAATCTTCCCGCGGGAAACCAATTCATTAATTCTCTTTTTGATCGGCTCCTCCAAAAAAGCGTAATCTTTATAAATGCGGGCAGAAAAATCAAAATAGCGATGATTCACCGCTTTGATATCGATAGTAAAATCAAGACCACCGAAGGTTCCGCAGCCGCGCCCGAAACCGGTCATACTTCTGATTGCCATATTTAAACCTCACTATTATTTTATTATATAATAATAACACAAAATAAAGATTTGTCAATAAATTATGAATAATATGCAAAAAATCCGCCGATTGGATTGCTTATCGGCGGATTCAAAATTAAATTTTTCGTTTGGTTGATTTTAAAGTTTGAGCCGCTTTTTCGGCAATAAAAGTAACAAATTTGACAGAATAAAGGTCGCAAACTATATATTGCCTCGATCTCGGTTCAAACAAAACGATGAAGCTTACTCCAACATCGTATAAAATTCCTTCTTTTTGGACCAGATTTTGAGTTCCGATCAAAAAATCGATAATGCAGTATTGGCCCTCATTATTGCGCAATATCTGTTGCCAAGATCCCTGATATGCCGGAGATTGATCGAAATTTTGATTCATTCCAGAGGTTTGAAACCCCGCACCGTTTGGCGTTAATTCACCCATAAAATCACCTCATACAAAAAATTATGTAAACTCATATAAATCGGTTGGATCATAAAAGCAATGATCTCGGTATTTCCCGATATAGTAACCAACATCCGAAGGAAAGGTATTGCGGCAATTCGATGAAAAAGGATTATAAAACCATAAAGCATCGCCCAATCCGGGCAATCGATTGCCCGCAATCGCCCAATCAGCGATCTCGTAATGAATATCTGTTGGATTCATGTTATAGATATTTTGCGTATTAACCCTTCCGTTTTCCGATGTTCTTACGCAAGCAAATTGCCCCGGTTGAAAGACTATATTACGAATACTCCCCATCCCTACCCTTGCATATTCGCCAACCGGATAATGCACACGATTCATAATAACGCTTGCAACCGCTTTCATCCCGATATCTCCTTCGCCGCCTGCTTCGCATTCAATCAATCTTGCCAGCAATTCGCGATCTGAATAAGCCAATCATATCCCCCCCATAAAAAACTATGTAGTCTAAACAATTATTATGATAAAAAAACGTCCTGCACAACTCAATGTGCAGGACGCCTGAATGAAAAGTTTATTTACTTTACACCACTCTTCTTCAAATAGAGTCCGGTATAACTTTTATCGCATAGAGCAACGCTTTCCGGTGTTCCGCAGGCAACAACTTCTCCGCCGCCATCTCCTCCTTCCGGCCCGAGATCAATTATATAATCGGCGGTTTTGATCATATCGAGATTATGCTCTATTACAATCACTGTGTTCCCGCTGTCAACCAAGCGCTGCAACACTTTTATCAGCATTTGAACATCCGCTGTATGCAGACCTGTAGTAGGCTCATCCAATATATAAATCGTTTGTCCTGTTGGGCGCTTTGAAAGCTCTGTTGCAAGCTTAACACGCTGCGCTTCTCCGCCTGAAAGGGTGGTTGATGGCTGACCGATCTTAACATAAGATAAGCCCACATCATAAAGCGTTTGAAGCTTACGGCGGATTTTGCTGTGGTTTTCAAAGAAATTCAAGCCTTCTTCAACCGTCATTTCCAATACATCGGCAATGGATTTATCCTTATATTTTACCTCAAGGGTTTCGCGGTTATAACGCTTTCCTTTGCACACTTCGCAAGGAATATAAACGTCCGGCAAAAAATGCATTTCGATTTTTATGATACCATCGCCTTGGCATGCCTCGCAGCGCCCACCGCGTACATTAAAGGAAAATCGCCCTGCACCATAACCCCTCGCCTTTGCTCCATTGGTGGAGGCGAAAAGATCCCGTATATCTGAAAATACAGAGGTATAAGTTGCCGGATTGGAGCGAGGGGTTCTTCCAATGGGAGATTGATCAATATTGATAACCTTATCCAGATACTCCAAGCCCTTGATTTCACGTGCCTTTCCCGGGAGCGTTTTGGCTCGGTTTAATTCATGCGATAATGTGCTGTTGATAACGCCGTTAACCAGCGAGGATTTTCCGGAACCGGAAACGCCGGTTACGCAGGTGAAGGTACCTAAAGGAATTTTAACATCAATTTCTTTCAAGTTGTTCTCGGCCGCCCCGTAAACCTCTAAATATTTTCCGTTTCCTCCGCGGCGCGTTTCCGGAATTTCAATTTTTTTGCGGCCGCTGAGATAATCGGCAGTAATGGAATTTTCATTTAGAATCACTTCATCCGGAGTTCCGCTGCAAACAACCTCACCGCCATGAATTCCCGCTCCGGGGCCAATATCAACAATATAGTCGGCGGCGCGCATAGTATCCTCATCGTGCTCAACAACAATCAAAGTGTTTCCAAGATCGCGCAAACGCTGAAGTGTTGCGATCAGCTTGTCGTTATCTCTTTGATGCAAGCCAATAGAAGGCTCATCAAGAATATAGAGAACCCCCATCAAAGAAGAGCCGATCTGAGTGGCGAGCCTGATCCGCTGGCTTTCACCGCCCGAAAGAGTACCTGCACTTCTGGAAAGTGTAAGATATTCCAGACCTACGCTTTTCAAGAAATTCAAACGTTCAATGATCTCTTTCATAACTCGCGCGCCAATCATTTGATCCTTCGGGGATAGATTGATCTTTTCAAAGAATTCAATTGCATTCCCGATGGAAAAATCAGTAACCTCGGAAATATTTCGATCACCAACCGTTACAGATAAAATTTCCTTTTTGAGCCGTTTTCCCTTGCAACTCATGCAGGGGCAATCACTCATAACCATTTCAATTTCTCGGCGAATAAAATCGCTGTTCGTCTCTTTAAAACGGCGCTCCAAATTGGGGATTACCCCCTCAAAAGAACTATTATAGGAAACCGAACCAAAGCTGGAATTACGCTCCATGTTAAGGCGCTCACCGTCGTTGCCGTAAAGCAATACTTTTTGTTGGCGTTCCGTTAATTCTTCAAAAGGGGTTTCCAGGGAAAAATCATATTTTTCACTTAATGCACGAAAATACATTTTGGCGATATTATCACCACTTGATAAATACCAGCCGCTCGCACGAATAGCGCCTTCGCTAACAGAAAGCTTTGGATTGGGAACAACCAGCTGAGGATCCACCTTCATTAAAAAACCCAATCCATCGCATTCGGGGCAGGCGCCAAATGGATTATTAAAGGAAAAATTACGCGGGGAAAGCTCGTCCATCGAAAATCCATGCTCAGGGCAGGTAAAGTTTTGAGAAAATAAAATTTCCTCTTCCCCTTCCGGCGCGATTAAAACCAACCCGTCCGCTTGATGAAGGGCTGTTTCAACAGAATCAGTCAAACGTTGCTGAACACCTTCCTTGATAATTAAGCGATCAACAACGATTTCAATGCTATGTTTAACATTCTTCTCAAGCTTGATTTCCTCGGAAAGTTCATATAAATTACCATCAATCCGAACTCTTACAAAACCTCTCTTTTTCGCATCCTCAAGCAGCTTTTGATGCTCGCCCTTGCGGCCGCGAACAACCGGTGCCAATACCGTAATGCGAGTACGCTCCGGCAGCTCGCAGACACGATCAACAATTTGATCTACCGTCTGCTGGGTAATTTCCTTGCCGCAAATAGGGCAATGCGGCTTTCCGATCCGCGCATAAAGCAGAAGTCGGATCGTAG
>JAZQDS010000076.1:0-5315 GCA_045546895.1 Eubacteriales bacterium
TTTGTCGGTGGAGTGCCATACTTTTGAGCCGTAGTAGCCACCGCATTCTCCGCAGAAAATCATGGAGGCGAATACACTGTGGGAACTGTATCGCTGCTTCAGTTCTTTGCGCCGGGCTATCTCCGCTTGCACCAAATCCCATTCTTCCGGCTCAACAATTGCCGGATGGCTGTTTTGCACATAGTATTGGGGTACCTCACCTTCGTTGGGTTTCATTTTCTTCTGTAGGAAATCAACTGTAAAGGTTTCTTCCTTTAATCGATATTGATCCAAAAGCTCGGGGCCGCAGGATTTACTGCCAATACCGCTCATCTGACCGTCTACGCAAAGAACTGCTGTTTCGGGCAGCGGGACCAGTTCAAAATCATGGCGGGTCTCCGCAAGCTGCTCTTGGGTAAAGCGCAGGGCGCTAAAGGAGATGGGCTGCTGCTGGGCAGAAATGCGCAGCTTGCCGATTTCCAGCCATTCGGTGCCCCAATGGCTTTTATGCTCCTGAGGCTTGATGAAATGCTCATATTCATTTACATCCTCAGCATAACGCCCCAGCTGCTGGGCATGATGAAAATCAATATAGCTGCCGCCCGGGCCATAGCCATAGTATTCCACCATTCGGTTGGTTGCCTCCGGCAGAAACATCCGAACGCCAAACCGCGGCAGGAAAAACATCTTCATATTGCGCTTCACATCAAAATGCGCGCGAATGGCGCCCTTGGAATCGATCCGCCAAAGGGCAGTAAAGGTTGCAATATTTTGCAAGTAAACGGCGCCGACCGCCATTTCGGCGCGGATCAATGCGCCCTCCTCATCCAGACTGACCGCGCAGCGATAGGGGCGGAAGATAGCGCGATCATAGCCTGCCTCGGCCCATTTCAGCTTATATTTACGATCATTATCGGTAGGCGCGCGCCAGATATTATATTCCATCGGCTTTTGCAGCAGCGCCTCTTCCCCACACATCAGCTGATCAAAAATGCCGCGGCGCTTAGAGAAGGTATAGCAAAAATGCGCGCCCGAGATTATGATAAAGTCATCATTCTCGTCCAGAGCAACCGCGCCCTTGGCGGGCTGATATTCCCATGCTTTATAAGCATTCAGTTCCTGCGAATCAATGCCCAGCAGATGCCCCTTTTTCGCCCAGCTGCAATCCTTTAAAAGGCGCAGGGTAAAATCAGCAACAATATGCCCTTCCCGCATTTCAAAATCAGGAATGTAAATTTCCGCTGTTTTATGGGGCAAAACAGCGGGAAGCGGCAAAGCGCCCTCGGCATAAACCGCACCATCGCAAGAAAGCCGATATTCAACGCTGCAATAATCCTGAAGATCGATAAAATCAAGATAATTGGTAACGGTAAAGCGGCCGCCGCCCAGATGATGGAAGCGAGCAGGACGCATTACATTGCGATATTCTAAAAGACCGGGCGAGGGGCGGCGATCGGGATAAACAAGGCCATCCACGCAGAAATTATCATCATGGGGAAATTCGCCGCTATCGCCGCCGAAAAGATAGCCGATCTCGCCATTCGGCAGCCGCTTGGCAAGCGCATGGTCACACCACTCCCAAACAAAGCCGCCGCTATGGCCCGGCTCCCGATAGCAAACCTGCCAATAATCTTCAAAATCTCCCGGGCCATTGCCCATGGCGTGGCAATATTCAATCTGCAAAAACGGCAGCCGATCGCCGCTTTGATCGGCAGCAGGGCGCACACCATACATCTCGGGGTTTCCCATATCCTTCACGGTATCATCCGCAAAATACTTAACCTCCTCGGTGGTCGGCATATACATTCTGGAGTAGAATTGAATATTGCTGAAATCAGGAGTATGCCAAGGCATATATTCAAAGGTCCTCTCATATTGGCGAAGCCGCGAAGGATCCCGCTCCTTAAAATAAGCCAGCGCCGCCTCAATGCCGGGGCCCATCCCCGATTCATTGGCAGGCGACCAGATTACAACGCTGGTGCGGTTCTTATCCCGCTCTACCATCATCACGCTGCGATCCCGCCAAGCCTCTTTAAAATCCATGGAATCGGCAAGCAGCGCGTAGGTGCTGGGCTCATCGGGCAGGCGATAAATCTTTTCGCAGCCTTGGCTTTCGGCATCCGCCTCATCCACAACATAAAGGCCATAGCGATCGCAAAGATCATAAAATTCAGGGCCATTGGGATAATGGCTGGTACGTACCGCATTGAAATTATATTGCTTCATCATGCGAACATCCCGCTCCATCTCCTCATAGGTAACGGTATAGCCACCGGTAGGGGAGCTATCATGGCGATTGACTCCGCGGAATTTGATGGCGGAGCGATTAACATATACAACCCCATTGCAAATTTCAATCCTGCGGAAGCCCAGCTTTTGAGCGATTACTTCCTCGGGGGTAAAAAGATAGAGGGTATAAAGATAGGGCTGTTCGGCATTCCAGAATTCAGCCTTCTCCAGCGCGAAGGAAAGCGCACCGCGCCCCTTCCCCGCCGCAACAGCGTTTCCTTCTGCATCCTCAAGCGTAAAGGAAATTTCCTTTTCATCGCCAAGCCATTCCGTTTCAATCGAAACCGCCGCAGAGCTGCGGTCAAAATCACATTCGGTATGGATAAAGAAATCCCGCAGATGGCTTTGGGGCCGATAAAGCAGGTAAACATCGCGGAAAATGCCGTTGAAACGGAATTTATCCTGATCCTCCAGATAGGAACCATCACACCATTTCAAAACAACCACAACCATGCGGTTGATTCCTTCCGCAACATAATCGGTAAGATCAAATTCATGGGTGCAATGAGATACCTGGCTATAGCCGACAAAACGGCCGTTGATATAAAGATAGAAGCCGCTTTCAACGCCCTCGAAATTCAGATAAGTACGCATCCCATTGCTGCAAACCTCGAAATCCGTTTTATAAACGCCGCAGGGATTATCGATGGGAACATAGGGCGGATCAAAGGGGAAAGGATAACGCGCATTGGTATATTGCGGCTGATCATATCCCTGCGCCTGCCAGCAGGAGGGCACCGGAAGGCGATCATAAACCGCATCGTCCTCCTTGCTCCAGGGCGCAACCGCAATATCGCGAACAGAAGAATAATATTTAAAATCCCATTCCCCATTAAGCAGCTGAACGCGCGAGGACGCAAGCCGCGGACGCGCCGCCTGCGCTTCCGCCCGATCGGCGCAAGGAATATAATAGCTGCGATTGGGGCAGGTACCGAGATGCAATACCGAAGGATCTTCAAAATAATTTTTAAACAACATCGATTTTTCTCCCATTCTTATTTTTACCCATTATATCACAGCTTTTTGGAAATTCATAGCACAATCGTTTATAATTTTTGCCTCTTCTTAAATTTTTCAAAAAACTATTCCAATTTTCATCCTTTTAAGATATAATGAACTCACTAAAAACAAGGAGCTTATTGCTATGGAATTGCAAGGAACTGTTTATCATCATAAAACATTAGAGCCGCTGCAAGGAATTCCGGTCAGCGACGGTCGCCATACTACTCTCACCGATGAGCAGGGGCATTTTTCGCTCCCCGGCTGGGAGCGCTGCCATATGGTGCAGTTGGGGATCCTTACCAATTCCCATAACGATTGGTATATCCATACCGAGCAGCATCTCGGCACCTATGATTTCTATATCAACCCCGCCGAAACAACGGAAAACTTCAATTTCTTCCATCTTTCGGATACCGAAATTGAGCCGACAGGCTGCTCCATTTTCATGCCGTTTTTAAAATCACTTGCCGATGCGGAAAATCCCGCTTTCTTGGTACATACCGGCGATATCTGTCGCGCGGAAGGGCTGCGGCGGCATTATAAGGAGATGAATCAGCAGACCATTGGCTGCCCTGTGCGCTATGTTATCGGCAACCATGATTATTGCGATGGCCCCTACGGCGAATATCTCTATGAACAGTTTTACGGCCCCACCTGGTATTCCTTTGATTACGGCAACATCCATTTTGCCGCCCTTTCCTTTGGCAAGGGTGAAGGGAAAACCCCCGGCTATCAGCCCGAGGATCAATGGCTCTGGCTGGAGGAGGATCTCAAGGGGATGCGCCCCGATCAACGGTTGATCATTCTGGCCCATGATCATTGCAAGGATAAGCTGGGCTTTTGCCCCGAATATGCGGGCAAAACCTATGATCTCAAAAAAGCGGGCTTGCTGGCCTGGGTCTTTGGCCATCTGCATATCAATTATACCCATCTTGATAATGGAATTTTTAATATCTGTACTGTTCATCCCGGCTGCGCCGGCTGCGGCGCAGCGCCCGCAGCGATAAGAAAAATCGAGCTGCAAGGGCATCAGCTTTCTACCCGCTGCTTCTACCGCGATTATCAGGAGCAGGAGGCGGCACCCGCTATTTGGAAAACAAATACAGGGCATCATTTCTATTATTCCCGCCCGCTGCAGATCGAAAACGATCTGATTGTTTGCACCTCCGATGACGGCTGGCCGCGGGATTGCGGCATCTATCGCATCAGCGGCAAGAACGGCAAGATCCTCTGGAAAGCGCCGCTGCAAAACGGCATTCAAGGCCAGATGGCTACCGATGGCGCGCGGATCTACGGCTTGGATAATCATTGCCTGCTCCATTGCCTCGATGCCGAGAGCGGCAAAACCCTTTGGGAAAAGCCGATCCCCCACCCCGAATATACCTTTGCCCATGCAGCGGTAACGATTGCCGAAGGAAAGATTTTAGCCGGCGGCGAAGCCGATATTTATTGCCTTACCCCCGAGGGCGAGGAGCTTTGGAAATTCAGCGAATCTGCCGGCGTTCCCTGCCCGGTACGTCCTGTTTACGATGCCGAAAATCGGCAGATGATTTTCAGCTCCATGTGGCGCCGCCTTTTCGCGCTGGATATCGAAACCGGAAAGCTCAATTGGCTGCTCAAAGGCATTGGCGCCATTACCTTCCGTTCCAGCACGCCGCTGATTGAAAAAGGGTATATTTACACCGCCGGTCTTACCTGTATTTATAAGATTGATGCTAAAACCGGCGCAGTTTTGCTGGAAAAAGATCTAAAAATCGGGATGGATGTTACCGCATCGCCTGTTTTAAACGATGGGGTTCTTTATGTTCCCTCCAATGAAGCGGGTGTTTTGGCGCTGGATCCCGAAACGCTGGAGCTGCAAAAGCGATTTCCTGCCGGCCTTACCCGCCTCCACTCCTCCCCCTATAACGGAAAGCCCGGCGAGATGGTGGAGGGTGATCTGCAATTCGAAGGCGATACCCTAATCTTTGCTTCGATGGACGGTAATATTTATTTCTATGATAAAAATACCGCCGCACTGCAGAAAACCATCGCCATGACCGCCC
>JAZQDS010000077.1:0-20981 GCA_045546895.1 Eubacteriales bacterium
GGAGAAAGAATCCTCGCAGGAGGAGGGCGAGCCTCAAAAAGAAGAGGAAGAAAAGCCCTCGCAGGAAGAAACGCCCGCCACCCCGCCTGCGGAGCAGGAAGAGACTCCTGAGCGGGATTTGCCGGGGGAGGCAATTCCTTATAAGCTGCATAATACCGGCGCGCTCTCTCATCCGATTTCGGAAGAGCCGTTTCAAGAAAAGTATGTAGAGGATGGCTCGGAATACGGAAAGCTCTTTGTATTTGATAGCATCGCCGATGCAGAGAAGATAGAGAAAGAAACGCGGGAATGGTATCTGCAGGTAGGGAAAACGGATCTCAAATATGAATTCTATAAAATAGGAGATATCGAGCTGACGAATGCTTATTTTGAAGAAAATATTCTTTTGGTTGTTCTCGGATGGGAAAGCAACATTTTAGAATCTTTAGAAATGGTGGATTTAAGATATAAAGATGGTGCGGCCACCGTTTGGATGGAAAGAGTTATTCGGAAGGGTGCCGCCGGAGCAGCGGCGACAGAACGGGCTTTCTTTATAGAGATAAAAAAGGAAGATTTACCGGCGAATGTAAAATTTCAAATAAGCGGCTAAGCAAACACGAATGATCCGAAGCTGATTTCAAGGGGCGGATTTTTGAGTTTGCTTATGAAACGAAAGATGAGGAATAACGAAAAAGAGCCTTGTAAAAGGCTCTTTTTTTATTTATAATATTGGTTAGGGAGAAAGGATTCATATCTGTTTCCCCGGATTGAGGATTTAAAAGGGAGGATACGCCATGATCAAATGGATCTTGGGCCGCAGCGGCGCGGGGAAAACGACCTATCTGAAAGAGCAGCTTTCGGCTTTGGCGGGTCAATATGATTGCATTTATTATCTTGTGCCGGAGCAGGGATCCATGGCGCTGGAGCGGGAGCTGGGTGCGGCCGAGCGGGTGAAGCCGGTTTCCTTCCGCCGCCTTTGCAATGAGATTTTTCGCCGTTTCGGCGGGGTTGCGGGTAATTATATGAGCAGCTCCCGCGAGACTGCGCTGATCTATCGGGTTTTGGAGCAGCAGCAGGGAAAGCTGGGCTTTTATAAGAGCGTAAGGCCCTCGATGGGGTTTGTTGGCCGCCTGAAGGAGGTCTTTTCGGAATTTGCCCTCTCGGGGCTCCGAGAAGAGCAGGTTTTGCCGCTGCTGGAGCAGAACGGGCGGCAGGATTGGCTTGAAAAATATCGGGATCTCTTTTTGCTTTATCGCGCCTATCAGAGCGCATTAAATGAGGAAAACCGCGCTGCGGCCGAGGATCTGGCGGCGGCAACCGCGCTGGCAGAGGAGCAGGGCTTTTTTGAGCAAACGGCGGTATTGATCGATGGCTTTTTCGGGTTTACCGGCAGCCAGCGGGCGCTTTTGGAGATTATTTTCCGCCAAAGCCCTGCGGTATTTCTTGCGCTGCTTTATGATCCGGCTGATCCCGCCCTTTGCTTTCAGCCCGCAAGGGAGGAGCTGGCTGCTCTGCAGCGGCTGGCCCAAAAGGCGGGCGCCGCGGCGGAGGAAATTTGGCTCGGCGGCGAAAGCAAGCGGCTTTGTAATGAGGAATTAAAGCATCTGGAGCGGCATTTCTTTGGCTATGAGCAGCCGCCCAAGCGCAAGGCGGAGCAGATCCGCCTGATCGCGGGCCAGAATATGCGTGAGGAGCTTTCGATAGTGGCAATGGAGATTGCCAAGAAGGTGAGGGAGCAGGGCCTGCGCTATCGGGATTTTGCGCTGCTGGCGGGAAATCTTGAGGATTACGGCGCGGTAGCGGAAACGGTGTTTGCCAAATACGGCGTGCCGCTGTTTTTGGATCGGGGGCGGCCTTCGATGGGCAAGCCCTTATTCAGCTTTGTGCAGAGCGCCTTGCGGCTGATCAGCCCCGAGCGGTATTTCCGCCTTGAGGATCTGATGATCTTTTTGAAAACAGGCCTTTGCGGCGAGGAGGCAGATCTGATCAGCCGGCTGGAGAATTTTTGCAAGCTTTGGCAGATTGAGGGCGAGCGGCTGATCCGCGATGCGGATTGGACCCAAAACCCCGCGGGGCTGGGCAGGATGAAGGAGGAGCAGCAGGCGCAGCTGGAAGAGCTGAACCGCCTGCGCCGCCGTATCCGCACGCCCTTGATCGCCTTTAAGGAACGGGCGGCGGCGGGAACAGGCGCCGCCTTAGCGGAGGCGGTTTATCAGCTGCTTTGCGATTTCAAGGTGCAGGATCAGATCCGCGCCCGCGCGGAAGCAGCGCTGGAGCAAAGCGCCCGCGGCGCCAATGCCTGGGAAAGCCAGCAAAACCGCCGGCTCAGCCGCGAATATTTAAAGGTATTTGCGGTAATGGCGGATATTTTAGATGATATTTACGCCGTTTTCGGCGAGGAGAAGATCTCCCTTTATGCCATGGAGGAGTTGATCGGCCTTTGCGGGGAGGAGGCGGCGCTTACGCTGCCCCCGCCAACGCTGGATGCGGTAATTTTGGGCGAGGTTGCCCATAGCCGCCCCGGCGAGGTGGAGGAGCTTTATATCGTTGGCGCCAATCATGGCCTGCTGCCGATGCCGGTATCGGATCGGGGGCTGATCGGCGATCGGGAGCGCAGATTATTTGCGGAGCATCAGCTGCCCTGCAATGCAACGCTGCGCCAAAATACCCTGCAGGGTCAATACCGCTTTTATGCCGCCCTCTTTAATGCGCGGCAGCGGCTGACCTTCTCTTATGCTGCCTTTACCGCATCGGGCGAGAGCTGCATTCGCTCTTCCTATTTGCAGCGGCTGGAACAGCTTTTTGAAATCGAGCCGATTCTGGCGGAGCAGCTGCCCCTTTACGATTGCGCGGTAACGCCTGACGGCGCGCGGGATCTGATGGCGGTAAATGAGGAATTTCGCGCCGCGGTTGCCGCGGAATTGGGCGATCGCCCGCTGCCGCAGGCAGCGCCGCCGGAGCGGCTGCCGCAGGAGATTGCCAAGGAAATCTTCGGCCGGCGGATGGAGCTGAGCTATAGCCAGATCAGCGCCTATCAGAAATGCCCCTTCCGTTATTTTATGCAAAATACCATGGATCTGAAGGAGCAACGGCCCGTTACCTTCGATTTTGCCAATATCGGTACCTTTATCCATTACGGGCTGGAACAGCTGATTTTGAAGCTGCAAAAGGAAAATTTCGATTATGCCCCCTATACGCGGGATAAAATCCAAGAATTCGGCGAGCAGATGGCGGAGGAATATCTTGGAGATCAGCTGCGGGATCTGCATCGCACCAATCAATTTGAGGGGCTTTATCGGCGGATGGTTCAAAATTTCTGCCGTGTTGCCGAAAATGTTTTGGGCGAGCTGCGGGAAGGCGGCTATCGCCCTTATGGAGCCGAGGTGCCCCTGCGGGGAACGGTAACCCTGCCGCTTAGTGATGGCGGGGAGGTAAGCCTGATCGGCTCTGTGGATCGGCTGGATACCTTTGAAGCCGAGGGCAAGACCTATCTGAAAGTAACCGATTATAAAACAGGAAATCAGAAATTTGATCCGATCGCCTTTTCCAATCGGATCAATGTTCAGCTGCCGATCTATCTTTACGGCCTGATCAAAAGCGGAAATTGGCCGAAGGCAGTGCCGGCGGCGGGCTGCTATATGGAGGCGAAGGTGCCTGCCTTTAAGGAGCCCTTTGAGCCGGAGAAGCTGGAGGAGAAGATCAGCAATTATTATCGGCGGGGCGGCTTTTACAGCGCAGACCCCACCGCCCTTGCCGCGCTGGACAGCGCATCGGGCAAGCGGTATTTCAGCCTCGATTATACCAAGGATAATACTGTTAAGTTGGGCCCAAGGATCTATAGTCCCGAAGCGATGGGGGAAATGATCGAGCATATGGAGAAGGTATTGAAGGAAACGGCGGAGGAGATCCGCAGCGGTAATATTGCGGCGATGCCGCTGCAGGGCAAGAATTTCAACGGCTGCGATTATTGCGATTATGCCGCCATTTGCCGCTATGATCCTCTTCGAAGCCCCCATCGAGAATATATTGAGGATCCCGAAGGCTGGAGAGAGGAGGCGGAGCAATGAGCAAAATTCAATTCAACGAACGGCAGACCCATGCCATTGAAAGCCGCGGCGATGCGCTGCTGGTTTCGGCGGCGGCGGGAAGCGGAAAAACCGCGGTTTTGGTTGAGCGGGTGCTTCGCTATCTTACCGAGCAGGGCGGAGATATCAGCCGTCTGATGATTATGACCTTTACCGAGGCGGCAGCCGCCGAGATGAAGCAAAAGATCAAAAAGGCGGTGGATCGCTATCTGCAGGAGCAGCTCGGCAATGAGCGGATGCGCTATCAAAGCACTCTGATCGACAGCGCCGAGATCGGCACCATCCATAGCATCTGCCTGGGGCTGATTACCCGCCATTTTGAAAAGCTGGGGCTGGATCCCCGCTTTCGGCTGATCGATGCGACCATTGAACAGCAGATGCTGGAGGAGGAGCTGGATCGGCTGATTGAGGAGCTTTATCAGCCCATCAACGGAAAACCAAATTTATTGGTGGAATGTTTTTCCGATCAGCGGGATGATGATCAGCTGCGGGAGCTGCTGATCGATGGAATGAGATTTTTAGATAAGCAGCCGCTGGCGGATGATTATATCCGGCGGGCGATGGACTATTATGAGCATCCGGAGAGGGGGCTTTTTGCCTGCTTTGCGGAGGATGGCCTTTATCGTTATATCCATCTGATTATGGAGCGGCTTTCCGATCGGCATCGCTATTTTTTGCGCGAAATCGAGCGGCATCCCCGCCTCAGCAGCGAGATCGATCTGCTTGCTTTCCTGCGGGAGGAGCAGGCGCGTTTTGATGAATGGAAGCCCCTGCTGGAAAAGCGGGATTATGATTTATTTTATAAAGAGCTGGGCGAAAATGTTTTTAAAACCCTTACCTGGAAAAAGCTTGCGCCGAATGCGGAGGAGAAGGATAAGAAATTCCTGACCGGCCGCAGAGATGCGGTTAAAAAAGGGTTGAGTGATTTCAAAAAGAGCCTTGCGCCCGAGAAGCAGGAATTGCTTCTTTTGGAGCAAAATCGAAAGCTTTTGCGCTGCTATTTTGATGCCTGCAACCGCCTGCGGAAGCGGCTGGAGCAGGCGCGCCGCAGCAGCGGCTGGATTAATTTTCAGGATATGGAGCAGCTGGCGGTGCAATTATTGGTAGAGGATTATGATCCCGCCGCCGATCGGCTGACCCCAACCCCCTTGGCTCTGCAGCTGCGAGAGCATTATGATGAGATCATCATCGATGAATTTCAGGATACCAATCGGGCGCAGGATCTGATCTTTCGCGCCCTCTCCAAGGATGAAAAAAATCTCTTTATGGTAGGGGATATCAAGCAAAGCATCTATCGGTTCCGCGGGGCAGAGCCCGAGATCTTTGCCCAAAAGCGCGCCAATTCCGCCCCTTGGACGGAGCGTGCGTTGAAGGAAAAGACAGTATTGGAGCTCAATGCCAATTATCGCTCCCATGGGGGCGTTTTGCGGTTTGCCAATGCGGTATTCGAGGGGCTGATGAGCCCATCCTTAGGCGGGGTCAACTATGATGATCGGGAGCGGCTGATCCCCGCGCGGAAATATGATCAGCCCGAGGAATGCCGCGCCGAGCTGCATTGGCTGGCGCCTGATGACGATGAAAACGGCGAAAAGGGCAGTACTGTTGCGCAGAATGCAGCCTATACCGCCTCGCTGATTCGCAAGGCGGTGGAAAATAAGGAGCCGCTGCTGCTGCCCGATGGCGGCAGCCGCCCTGTTGAATATCGGGATTTTGCCATCCTGCTGCATACCGCGGCGGGAACGGCGGATGTTTATGAAAAGGCCTTGAAGGAGCAGGGAATTCCGGCAGAAAACAATAATGAGGGAACGGATTTTTATAATCGGCCCGAAATTCAAAGCCTGCTTTCCTTTTTGATGGTACTGAATAATCCCTATGATAATATTGCGCTGGTAACTTTGCTTTTCGGGGATCTTTTCCGCTTTGATATCGGCGAGCTGGCGGCGCTGCGCAGGCGCAACACGCCTCTCTATGATAATTTGAAGGCGGCTGCCGCGGAAAATCCGCGGGCGGCGGATGCGCTGGCGCTGATCGAAAAATATCGCCGCCTTTCGGGCGAGCTTTATGTTTACGATCTGCTTTATCGGATCTATCGGGAATGCGGGCTGACTGCGGCTTATGCCGCCGAGCAGGGCGGCGCGGAAAAGTGCGCCAATTTAGAGCTTTTGGCGGAGGATGCCCGCAGCTTTGAAAAGAATGGATATCGGGGGCTTTATGCTTTTATTCAGCATCTCAGCTTTAGCCGAAGCCTGCCCAAAAAGGGCGCCAAGCTCTCGGCCGATACCAATCGGGTATTTATTACAACCATCCATAAATCCAAAGGCTTAGAATTTCCCATTTGTATTCTGGGCGATAGCCATAAGCGCTTCAATCAGCAGGATCAGATCAAAAAAATTCTGCTTCATTCCCGCTGCGGCGCGGCGGTGGAAAATATTATCCCCGAGCAGTTTACTCATTTTCCTTCGTTGGCCCAGAAGGTTTTGAAGGAGCAGATCCATGCCGATAAAATCAGCGAGGAGGAACGGGTCTTTTATGTTGCGCTGACCCGCGCCCAGAGCAAAACGATTGTTCTTTTAAACAGCTCTGTAAAGCAGATGACCAAATGGATGGAGCAGGGGCAGATCCTCGGCAGCGTTTTGCCCGCTTGGCTGATTACCGGCTTCGATAGCAGCTACGGCCGCTGGCTGGCTACTCTTTTGGGCGCCTCCCTTGAGGGGGAGGAGCTCGCGCCGAAATGGGGGCTGCTCCAGCAATCGGGCGGAAAGCCCCTTTACCTGAAATTTGTTGCAGCGCAGGCGGAAAAGGCGGGCGCCGCCTGCCCCGCGCCTGAGCCGGCTCTTCATTTTGATCGAAGCGAATTCCGCGCGCGGCTGGATTGGCAATATCCTCATCTTGCGGCGGTAAGGCTGCCCGCCAAGCTTTCGGTATCGGAATTGAAGGGCTTGCGGGATCAGGATCCCGAGGCGCAGCCGCTGCTGGAGGAGCAGCTGAAGCTGAATGAGCCGCGGTTTTTAAATCGATTCCGTCCCCGCGGCAATGAGCGGGGCAACGCGCTGCATCAGGCGTTGCAATTTTGCAATTTCGAGCAGCTGCGCCGCGATCCCGAAGGAGAGCTGGATCGGCTGGTGGCGCAAAAATTTATTACTGCCGCCCAGCGGGAGCTGATCGATCTTGCGGCGGTAAGCCAATTTACGAAATCTCCCTGTTTTGATCGGCTGCTTTCCGCCGATTATTATGAAAAAGAACAGCGGTTTTTGTTTCCCATGGAGGCGAGCCGCCTCTTTGGCGCCGAGGCAGAGGGCGAGATCCTGATCCAAGGTGTTTTGGATTGCTTTAGCGTAAGCGGCGGGGAAGCGGAAATTCTGGATTATAAAACCGATCGGGTTGATCAGCCGGAGGAGCTGATCCGCCGCTATCAGGTGCAGCTGGAGCTTTATGCTGAGGCGTTGAAACAGGTTAAGGGGCTGCGGGTAACCCGCTGCACCATCTATAGCTTTGCGCTGGGGCGGGAAATCAGCCTTTGACTTTCGGTTTTTTGGCAAAGATTGCCCTGTTTTTTGCGGGAAATTTGGCAGATATAGAAATTTTTTGTCAAATATGAAAATAGGCTTGAAGTATAGGGTTGAAATATAGTAAAATATAGGTGGATGCAGGGCTGCCTGCATTTTTGAGGAAAATGTTGAGGAGGATGTTGAAATGGCAGATTATTTGGAGGAATTGATCAATAATCCTGTTGGCCCGCTGGGCGTTATTGCAATGCCCGGCTGCGAAGAGCTTGGAAATAAGCTGGATTTTTATCTTACGAAGTGGCGCAAGGAGCGAGAGATGGAGCATAAGGATACCGCCATCTATCGCGGCTACGAGCGGGAATCCTTCCTGATCGATGTTGCCTGCCCCCGCTTTGGCAGCGGCGAGGCCAAGGGCCTGATCAAGCGCTCGGTGCGCGGCTTGGATCTTTATATCATTACCGATGTTTTCAATTACGGGGTCGAATATAAAATGTATGGCAGAACGGTACCGATGAGCCCTGATGATCATTATGCTGATCTGAAGCGGATCATTGCCGCCTCTGCGGGCAAGGCCAAGCGGATCAATGTTATTATGCCGATGCTCTATGAGGGCCGCCAGCATCGCCGTACCAGCCGCGAATCGCTGGACTGCGCTACCGCGCTGCAGGAGCTGGTATCGATGGGTGTTACCAATATCATTACCTTCGATGCCCATGATCCCCGCATTCAGAATGCCATCCCTGCCAATGGCTTCGATAATGTTATGCCTACCTATCAGATGATCAAGGCGCTGGTTAATGAGGAGCCTGATATTCAATTTGATCCCAACCATCTGATGATCATCAGCCCCGATGAGGGCGCGATGGCGCGCGGTATTTATTTCTCCTCTGTTTTGGGCGTGGATCTCGGTATGTTCTATAAGCGGCGCGATTATTCCCGCATTGTTAACGGCCGTAATCCCATTGTTGCCCATGAATATCTGGGCGCGGATGTTGCGGGGAAGGATCTGATCATTGTTGACGATATGATCTCCTCCGGCGACAGCGTTTTGGATCTTGCCGAAAAGCTTAAGGAACTGAAGGCAAATAACATTTATGTTTGCACCACCTTCGGCCTTTTCTGCGAAGGGCTGGAGCATTTTGATGAGGCTTATGAAAAGGGCCTGATCAAAAAGGTGCTGACCACCAACGGCATTTATGCCACCGAAGAGCTGCTCAAGCGCAAATGGTATTGCAGAGTAGATCTTTCCAAGTATATCTCCTATATTATCGATACCCTCAATCATGATGCCTCCATCAGCGGCCTCTTGGAGCCTACCACCAAGATCAATAGCCTGCTGATCCGTAAGGGCAAGAGAAAAGCAAAATAAAAGAAGAAAAACGCCCAAGGGCTGAGCCCTTGGGCATTTTTTTATTTTCCCATCTCATCAATGCGATCATGGCCGAGGGGCTTGAAGAGCAGATTGATGCACCAAATCCCTGCCAGCGCCACCAAAACAAAAATGATGCGGCTGACAATGGCATCCATTCCGCCGAAGATCCAGCCAACAAGATCGAATTTGAATAATCCGACCAAACCCCAATTGAGGCAGCCGATGATGGCGAGGGACAACGCGATTTTATTCATATTAACATCTCCTTTTTGAAATCGTCAGGGATAGTTTGAGTAAAAGCGGATGAAATATGCAAAAAAACGCAAAAATATCGGTCATAGTCTATATTTTTTCATATTTTTATGTTAAAATAAAAAAATAAGGTGACAAGAAACGAAGGAGCTTTTTGGTTTGAAAGAAATCAGAAGAATAAAAAGAATTGTGCGCCGCCATCAGAGAAGGAAGGCGGTGCGGGTAAATATTCGCTGGGGGATGCGCCGTATCCGCCGCTTTTTCAGCGGCGAAGGGCTTCGCCGCAAAATCGGCGGTGCCTATGCGCGGCGGCTTTATTGCGCCATCGGGCTGATGCTGGGCATCGCCGCCCTCACCATCGCAAGCGCTATGCTTTGCAATTCCTGGCTGGCGGATGAGGCGGTGTTGGTAAGGCGCCTTTCCGATCCCGATTTTGATCGTAAGCAGCCGGTTCCTGCGGCGCTGGCCTGCTTTGGCGCCAGCAATCGCATTCAGGTCAGCCTGCAGACCGATCGCAAGGATAATCTTCATCCGATGGAGGTGGATCTGGATCGGGGCAATATAAACCTTGTTATGACCCTGAAGGATGGGCGAATGATGGAATATACGCTCCAAAATCGCCGTATTGATAATTTTGAGAGCGGAAGTCTGGATCAATTCACTTTGATCTTGCCCAATGAGATTTCGGTATTTGATATTACCGAATATAAGCTGGTATTGCTGCCCGATGCCGAGGGAAACTACGGCGTATGGCGCTGCAAATGGGCGCAAATATCCTTCCTTTTGGGCGGAAAGCGGATGCTGCTGGCGCAGGACGATTGGAGCGATCCTTTTAATTTTACCGCCGAGCAGCGGGAATTCAGCCTGCCGATTACCGCCACCGAGAATGCGGAATATCTTCAGGTCAGCAGCCTTTATCCTTATGCCCTTGCGGTATGCTCCGAGGGGCGGGAAACCGTTCATGATAAAGAGCTTAAGCGCAATGCGCTGCGGGCGTTGGGGATGAGCGAGGGCGATACTGTTTATCTGGAGATCGAAACGGTGGGTCTGGAAAATCAAAACGATGTCATTCTGGATCTGCAGGATTTGGCCGTTCCCCATGAGGAATTGAATTATAACGGAAAGATGTTTCTGCGGATGCGGTTTTTCAGCGATGCTGCAGGCGCATTTTATAAGGACTACGAGCTGGATACGCCGGGCAAGGATGATTTTGAATTGGGCAATTCCTCTTCCTTTGCGCTGGAGCTGCCCGCGGGGCTGACCGCCTTTGATATCGCTTCGATGGAGCTGATGGTGGAGGATTCGGCCGATGCCTGGGCGCCGCGGATGATCCGCGCCTACCTGCGCACCGATTATGGCACCTATCTTGAATTGGCGCGGCAGACCGATCGGGGGTTGATCGCCGCCCGCGGCACCAATATTTTTGCCAAGGGGCTGATCGAAACCGAGCTGAGCCCGCTGGCGCTGGATATGAAGCAGACCTTCAGCCTGCCCGCGGCGCTGAAGGAGCAGATTGAGAAAAAATTTGCAACCAAGATTGAGGGCGTTACCTATAGCATGTATTTCAGCGATTTTGATTTTTATCAGCGCCAGAAGCTGTTCTATAGCCAGATCAAAGCCCTTTACGGAGGAGCCTCGGATGAAGAAGCATAATTTATTGGCATTGCTGCTGGCGGCCCTGCTGCTTTTGGGCGGCTGCGCCGCGGCGGAAAAGCCGATGGAAAGCGCGCCCCTTTTGGAGCAGATCGGCGGCCGCGCGGCGGAGGGAAATTTCTTTTTTACCGCCAAAATTCTTTCCGCCAAGGCGGAGCGCCGCCAGATCAGTTATTATGACACCGAAACCGAAAAGAATACCTTTTATAAAATTGAGATTACCGATGATTTTTATGGAGTATTGCCCGATCGGGTAATGACCCTTTGCGTTATGGGAAGCAGCGAGAATTTTGCCCAGCGGGTCAATTTAAAAAAGGATCGGGAATACATATTAACTGCTGCGCTCTGGATGCTGGAGGAGGAATCGATCCTGCTGCTGCCGACCTTCTATCATGCGATGCCCGAGCGGCGGGAGGATGCCCTTTATTATGAGCAGGAGGGCGAGGAGCAGCTGCTGGATCTGGGCTATGAAGCCTATAAGGATGCTCTGATGCGGGCGGCGGAAAAGGGCGGCTACAGCGCAAAGAGCCTGCTGCAGCGTTGCACCGAGCGGCTGGAGGATTGCGCCGCGCGGGATGCCCTTTATTTTAAGAAAAACGAATTTAAAAACATTGATAAAGATGCTTTGGCGGCAACTGCCGCAGCGGCAAAGGAGCGGCTGGCGCTTGCCGAAAAGGCCGCAAAAACCTGGAGCGGAATTGAGGGGGTTTTGAAATGATAACTGCCGTTCTTTTGGGAATCGGCCTTGCAATGGATGCCTTTGCCGTATCGATTACCAATGGGATGTGTTGCGAGCGGCTGAAGCCGCGCCATGCCATTATAGACGGCCTGACCTTTGGCCTCTTTCAGGCGGCGATGCCGCTGATCGGCCTCTTTTTGGGGCTGAGCTTTATGAAATATATTCAGGCGGTGGATCATTGGATTGCCTTTTTGCTGCTGGGCGGCATCGGCGCCAATATGATCCGCGGCGCCCTGAAAAAGGATGAGGAGGAAGCGCCTCGCGCGCCCTTTTCCCGCAAAAGCTTGCTTTTGCAGGGGGTTGCTACCAGCATTGATGCGCTGGCGGTCGGGATCGGATTTTCTACCGAGATGAGCGGCTACGGCGATGTTTTGGTAACGGTTGGCATCATCGGGCTCAGCACCTTCTTGATCAGCGCGGCGGGCGTTTATATCGGCAGGCTTTTCGGCGGGATGCTGAAGGAGAAGGCCGAGGTTTTCGGCGGCATTATCCTGATCGGGATCGGCGCCAAAATTCTGATCGAGCATTTGTTCTTTTAGTCTTTATATTTGCAAAAAAAGTGGAGTTTGCTCCGCTTTTTTTGTTTGTCTATTGACAAGATTTTAGGATGTGATATCATAAAGGTAACAATTGGAGGAGGTCTCTTTATGTATTATATTTATACGGTGAATCCCGATGTTACCATCGGTTTTGCGGCCAGCGAGCTGAAAAAATATCTGCGGATGATGCAGCCCCGCAAGGGCGGAATCAAGATCGCTTGCGATCCCGCTGCCAAGGAAAGTTTCCGGATCGGCCTGATGCAGGATTTCGGGTTGGCAACCGAATGCGCCGATGATTTTCTGGATGATGAAATTTATATCAAGACCGATGAAAAGGGCGGTATTATTGCGGGCAGCAATCCCCGCGCTGTTTTGCTGGCGGTTTATCGCTATCTGAAAAAGCAGGGCTGCATCTGGCTCTTCCCCGGTACCGAGGGCGAGCAGATCCCCTTTGTTGATGCGCTCAAGCCGGTGGATTATCATCATATCGCCAGCTATCGGCTGCGCGGCCAATGCAACGAGGGCGCGGAAAGCCAGCCCCAGATGATGAATGCCATCGATTATAATCCCAAGGTTGGGCTGAATACTTTTATGATCGAAGGGGATGTGGGCGGCTATTACGGTAGCTTCTATAGCCATATGTTTACCGATTATCCGAAGGAGGCTGAGCTTTCTCGGGATACTCTTTTGAAATGGAAGCGGGAATGCGAGGGCCAGATTGAGCTGCGCGGTATGAAATTCCATGATTACGGCCATGGCTGGACATCCATCCCCTTCGGCATTGAGAGCACCGCCCATCTTTCGGAAGAGGAGCGGGAGGAGGAATATAAAAAAGAGGTATATCAGAAGTATAGCTCTTTGATCTATGGCCGCCGCGGCTTATTCCGCGATGGAAATCCCTATAACAGCAATCCTTGCCTTTCCAAGCCCGAGGTGCGCCGGATCATGGCGGATGCGGTAGTGGATTATGCCGCGACTCAGGATAATGTCAATTATGTCCATGTTTGGCTCTCCGATGCGCTCAATAGCCATTGCGAATGCGAGGAATGCCGCAAAAAGATCCCCTCCGATTGGTATGTTATGCTGATGAACGAGATCGATGAAAAGCTGACAGCCCGCAAGATTGAAAATAAGATCGCCTTTATTTGCTATCTGGATACCTTCTGGGCGCCCCAAACCGAGCGGATCAAGAATGAGGATCGTTTTGCGATGCTCTTTGCGCCCATCAAGCGCTCCTATGCGCAGTCTTATAATGTGGAGGCCGATACGGATTCCCTGATGCCCTACGTTAATAATCAGCTCGTTCAGCCCAATGGCATGGCGCCCTCTTTGGGATATCTCAAAAAGTGGCAGGAGGTTTACCATGGTGATTGCTTCTGCTATGAATATTATTTCTGGCGCGCCTGGACCTGGGATTTGGGCGTGATGAATCTGGCCCGTACCATCCATGACGATATGGTCGGCTTGAAGCGCCATAATCTGCAGGGAATTGTTGCCGATGGTTCCCAGCGCGCTTATTTCCCCAATGGGTTCCTGTTTTATGTTTACGGCGAAATGCAGTATGACTGCAGCCGCGATTTTGAAGAGCTGGTGGAGGAATATTTCTCCGCCGCCTATGGCAAGGATTGGAAGCTGGTAAGGGATTATTTTGAGGCCATCAGCGCCAAATGCGATATTGACTATATGGCCGGACTGAAGGGCGGCGATACCAAGCCTACGCGCTATTATAACCCCGATATGGCGGCGCAATATGAAGAAATTCCTGCATTGGCGGAGGCCTTCCTGCCGGTAATCGAAGCCCATCTTGATACCGATAACCGCCCGCAGTTTATCCATTGGGAGCTGCTGAAATGGCATGTGAAGCTGATTAAGGAGCTCGCCCCCACCATTGCGATGAAGGCGCGCGGCGAAGATCGCCCCGCTTATGAGCGATTCCAAAAGATTTGCAAAGAGATGCAGTTCCTTGATTTCTACCGCCACGATTGCTATGACCATTATATGGCGATGTATGGTTATAATTGGATGTTCCGCATTCCGGGCGAAACAGCTATTAGCTATCGTTTGGGCGAAGAAAAGAAATAAAAAGAAACAAAAAAGGATGTGTAGAGTTTTCTACACATCCTTTTGTTATAAGAGGTCCTGATGATATGCAGCGCGCTCGCCGCCGATGCATTTGGGGCGGCTGCGGGCGGCGATCAGCATCGCCTCGCCGATGGTCTTTTGGGCAAGGCGGCAGGGGACCGCCACCTCCTTCAGATGCATTCCGATCAGCGTTGCGCCGATATCCAGCCCCGCTTCGGCGGCAATATGCTCTACCGCAACCGGCGCCTGCAGCTGCTGATAGGCGGCGGTGGCAAAGGAGCCGCCCGCCTTGGGCTGCGGAACAACATTAACAATGGGATAGCCCCGCCGGACGGCGCATTCCCGCTCCAAAATCAGCGCCCGATTGAGATGCTCGCAGCATTGGGCGGCCAGAAAGATTTTAGCCTCTCGGCAGGCCTTTAAAATGCCCTCGGCAACCGCCGCTCCGATTTCGGGGGCGGAATGGGAGCCGATTTTTTGATTGAGAATTTCGCTGGAGGAGCAGCCTACCACCAGCAGATCGCCCTCCTGCAGTTTTGCCAGCCGAATCAGCTCGGCTGCCGCTTGATAGCTTTCGTTTTTAATCGAATTCATAATGGCCTTCGCGCCTTTCATAGATATTTAAAAAGGGGGTTTTTGCTTGGAATTATCGGTTCATTGCCTGATGGAAAAGGAAATCATTGTTGCCTGCAGCGGCAAGAAATTAGGATTTCCGAAGGATTTTATCTTGGATTGCGAATGCGGCAGAATTACCGCCATCGTTGTTTGCCGCAAGGGATTTTCCCTCTTTCGGCAAGGGGATCTTCGCATTCCGTGGTGCGATGTTGAGCGGGTAGGGGAGGATGTGATCTGGATCTGCAAGGAACCCGCTTGTGTTTAGAAATTAAACATCCATAATTACGGGGATAATCATTGGGCTGCGCTTGGTTTTGGAGCCGATAAAGCCCTGCAAGGCGTCTTTCATATCGTTTTTGAGGGTCGTCCATTCGAGGTTGCCCTTGGAAAGGCTCTTTTTCAGCGCTTTTTCTACCACTGCCTGCGCTTCGCCCATCAGATCTTCATTTTCGCGCACATAGATGAAGCCGCGGGAGATGATATCGGGGCCGCTGACCAGCGCCTTGCGCTCCCTGCTTACGGCAGCAACGGCAAAGATGATGCCATCCTCCGAAAGGATGCGGCGATCCCGCAAAACGATATTGCCGACATCGCCGACTCCGCTGCCGTCTACCAGAATCGGCCCTGCCTGAACCGCGCCGTTGAGCTTGGCGGATTTGGCGCCCAGCTCCAAAACATTGCCATTGGCAGAGATAAAGATATTCTCGGCAGGGATGCCCGCCTCCTCCGCCAATTTGGCATGGGCAACGAGATGATGGTATTCGCCATGGACCGGCATGAAATAGCGGGGCTTTACCAGCCCGAGGATCAGCTTAAGCTCCTCTTGGCAGGCGTGGCCCGAAACATGGACATTTGCCATTTTATTATCCACAACCGTTGCTCCCAGCTTCATCAGCTCATTGGCAACGCGATTGACCAGCCGCTCATTGCCGGGGATGGGGCTGGCGGAGATGATAATCAGATCGTTATTGGAGACGGTAACGGTACGGTGGTCAGAAAAGGCCATCCGATAAAGGGCGCTCATCGGCTCGCCCTGAGAGCCGGTAGTAATCAGGGTGATCATCCGATGGGGAAAGCGGGAGATCTGCTCCAGCGGGATCAGGGTCCCCTTGGGAACCTTCAGATAGCCCAGCTCCTGCGCCACCGCAACAACCCCTTCCATCGAGCGGCCCGAGATGGCGACCTTGCGCCCGAATTCTACCGAAGCATCGATGATCTGCTGAATGCGATGAACATTGGAGGCGAAGGTGGCAACGATGATCCGCTGCTCCTGCGCACCCTCAAAGATGGAATGGAGCGCCTTGCCGACCTTCTTTTCGGAAAAGGCGGTGCCGGCGCGCTCGGCGTTGGTGGAATCGCTCATCAGCATCAATACGCCCTCTTTGCCCAGCTCACCGATCCGCGCCAGATCGATGGCGCGGCCATGGATGGGGGTGGTATCAATTTTGAAATCGCCGGTATGAATAATGGTACCCAGCGGGGTGCGGATGGCAAAGCCCGCCGCATCGGGAACGGAATGATTGACCTTGATGAATTCAACGCTGAAGCAGCCGCGCTCAATGATCGAGCCGGGCTTGGTTTCCATCAGCATGGCGGTTTTATCCATCCGATGCTCCGCCAGCTTGCGGCGTACCAGACCAAGGGTCAGCTTATTGCCGTAGACCGGCACGTTCATCTCTTTTAAAACATAGGGGAGCGCGCCGATATGGTCCTCATGGCCATGGGTTAAAAAGATGCCGCGCACCTTTTTGATATTTTTGCGCAGATAGGTAATATCGGGGATCACAAGATCAACGCCCAGCATATCCTCTTCGGGGAAGGCCATGCCGCAATCGATGATGATGATATCCTCGCCGTATTCAAAAACAGTCAGATTCTTGCCGATCTCATCCAGGCCGCCGAGGGGGATAATCCGCAGCTTGGATGCGGCCTTTCGGCTGCGCTTGGGCGGCTGCGCGGGCGCCGCCTTTGGGGCGGCTTTCTTGGGCTGCGCCTTGGGCGCGGCCGCTTTCTTTTTGGGGGCAGCCTTTTGGGGAGCGGGGGCCGCCTCTTTGGCGATCCGCCCGGCAGGCAAGGCTGCGCCGCGGCGGCCGCCCGCGGCGCTGATCATATCGCTATTGTTCAAAAGCTCCTCCAAATTCAGGGGCTTTTGGGCGCGTTGACTGCCCTTTTTTACATTGCGCGCTGCTGCGCGCCGAATGGTTTCTTTTTTGGTTTTTTCCATAAATTTCCTTTCATTTTTCATAGCAAAGCTCCCGCTTGCGGGGCAAGCAGGGATGATGCGTTTTTGATGTATCAAAACCCTTTATCGGCGTTCAAAGGGTTTTCTATGACCGCTGCGCGGTCTTATATCCTGATTCTATTATACTCCATTATAGCCGAAAATACAACCTTTATTCCGCAAATACAGCGCCGCGGCGATAATCCTCGCCTGCGGGAGCAGGCTGCTCGCACCAGCTGAACCAAAGATCGGTAGCCAGCCGCTCGGCGGCAAAAAGGCGGGGATCGGCGGCCTCGCATTCCTTGCCCGATTGGCAAAGGGGGAGGGCGGCAGTCTTACGCAGGCTGCGCAGCAGGGCGCGGCCGCGCTCATTGAAGGCTAATACCCTCAGATAAGAGGGCGCCGCTTCGGGCAGCCCTTGCGGCAAAAGAAGCGCTGCCGACATTAAGGCGCGGCGCAGCTTGGCATGGGAATAGCGTTTGGTTTTGATCCGATCGGCCAGCGCCCCGAAGGTATCGCATTCGGCAAGGGCGGCAAGGATGCGATTTTCCAGCCCCTCCGAGATATTGGCGCAATGGCGCAGCTGCTCGGCGGAGCGGGTACGAAGAAGGGTCATCAGCCCCTGCTCGGCGGCGGCAAAATTCAGCCGCGCGCCAAGGGCTTCGGGGCAAAATTGATCCAAGGACTCGGGATGGGCGCGAAGATAGGAGGCAGAAGCGAATTCTCCCTCCGGCCCGCCGCTGCGGGAGATGGAGCGGCGGATGCCGCGATAGCCGAGATCTTGGGCAAGGCAGGCGCGGATATAGCCGCAGGCCAGCAAATTATTGGGGGAGCGCAGCAAGGCGCTTTCGGCGGGAAGCAGCTGCTCCAGCGCGGCCTGACGGGCGGCGCCATAGGAACGCCCCTGCTCCAGCCCGCTGCGGATCAGCGGCGCCAGCGCCTCCTCCGAAAGCGCGGCAACCCTTGCAAGGGCATCGGTATCTTCCGCCTCCATGCCGAAGGCCATGGTAACCTCCTGCCCCAAAGCGGCGGCAAGAGCAACCCCTTGGGCGGCAAAGCGATCGCCATCGGAAAGGGCGTAGGGGAGCGGCAGCTCCAAAACCAGATCGGCGCCATGGCGGCAGGCAGCCGCAGCGCGGCTCCATTTATCATAGGCGGCGGGCTCCCCCCGCTGAACAAAGGAGCCGCTCATAATGCAGATGCGGAAATCCTTCTCCCCCTGCGGCAGGCAGGAAAGAAGATAGCGATGGCCGTTATGAAAGGGATTAAATTCGCTGATTACCGCATAAATCATCCGGCGGCACCTCCTTTTTAAAAAAGATGTTGAAACTTTCTGATTCTTATTATATAATAAATAGATGGAAAATAAAAGACTTTTTTAAAAGGAGAATAAATGACGATGAAAATTCTGGTTATTAATGCAGGCAGCTCTTCCCTTAAGTAACAGCTGATCGATATGGATCAGGGCGTTGCCCTTGCCAAGGGTAATTGCGATCGTATCGGGCTGGATGGTAAGTTTACCCATTCTGCCAACGGTGAAAAGCTGGAAATGGATGCTCCGCTGCCTAATCATGCGGCAGGCATTAAGCTGGTATTGCAATATCTTACCGATGAAAAATGGGGCGTTATTAAGGATATTGCCGAAATTTCCGCGGTAGGCCATCGTGTTGTTAACGGCGGCGAGGTATTTGTTGAGGCAACCCTGATGGATCAGGAAAAGGTAAATACTCTGGAAGGTCTTACCGAGTTTGCTCCCCTGCATAATCCTGCAGCTGTTACCGGCCTGCGCGCTTGCATGGAGGTTATGGGCGAGGATGTTCCTCAGGTTACCGTTTATGATACCGCATTCCATCATGATATGCCGATGACCTCTGCCATCTATCCCATCCCCTATGAATATTATGAGAAATACGGCATCCGCCGCTTCGGCGCTCATGGTACTTCCCATGGTTATGTTGCGGGCGAATGCGCGAAGATGCTGGGCAAAAAGCCCGAGGAGCTGAAGATTGTTACCTGCCATCTGGGCAATGGCTCCTCTATCAGCGCCGTTAAGGGCGGTAAGTGCATGGATACCTCCATGGGCTTTACCCCGCTGGCCGGTATTTTGATGGGTACCCGCTGCGGCGATATTGATCCCGCGGTTGCGATGTACCTGATGAATAAAGAGGGCCTTACCCCCGATGAAATGAGCAATATCATGAATAAGAAGAGCGGCGCGCTGGGCCTTTCCGGCGTATCCTCCGATTTCCGCGATCTGGAAGCGGGCGCCGCCGAGGGCAATGAGCGCTGCCAGCTGGCTCTGGATATGTTCAATTATCAGGTTATTAAGTATGTTGGCTCCTATATCGCTGCCATGGGCGGCTGCGATGCCATCGTATTTACCGCAGGTATCGGCGAGAATAATGCCGAGCTGCGCAAGGAAGTTGCCAATGCTTTCGCTTATATGGGCGTTAAGATGGACGATGAAAAGAATAAAGTGCGCGGCAAGGCTCAGGTTGTTTCCACCCCCGATTCCAAGGTTGCCATCTGCGTTATTCCTACCAACGAAGAGCTGGCCATCGCGCGCCAGACCCTTGAGGTAATTTCCAAATGAGCAGGGGCAAGAAGAAAAATAAAAATCCTTTCTTGGCTAAAGTAAAGGAATTTTATAAAAAATTCTGCGCTTTCTGGCAAAAGAATGCTCAGCGGAAATTCTGGTTCCGTTTCCTTTGCGCCTTTCTGGCTACCGTATTGGTGGTGGGCGGCGTTGCTTGGGGATTGTTTGCCTATTTCTTTGGCGGGATTAATCAGGATGAAAAAATTGATGGCCATGAGGCGGGCATTACCAAGCAGGAATATCATGACGATAAGCTGATCAACATTGCGCTTTTCGGCATCGATAGCCGCGATAAGACGCTGAACGGCCGAAGCGATAGCATAGTTATTGTTACGCTGGATAGCAAACGCAAGGAAATTCGCCTTTCTGCCATTGAGCGGGATACTTATGTTGAGATCGAAGGCCGCGGCAAGGATAAAATCAACCATGCCTATGCCTTTGGCGGCCCGCAGCTGGCGGTAAAAACCCTGAATCAGAATTTCAATCTGGATATCAAGGATTATGCAGTAATCAATTTTGCCAATATGGTTAAGGTTGTTGATGCGTTGGGTGGTATTCGGATGGAGGTCCCTCAAAAATATATGCGCGAGGTGAATAAATGGGTGCGCTATGCTTATCAGCAGGATGGCAAAAGCCCCATTTATATCCAAAAGAGCGGCGAGCAGCTGCTCAATGGCTATCAGGCGCTGGGAATGGCGAGAGCCCGAAAGACCGTTGGCGGTACCAACGCCCGCGCGAATATGCATGAGGAAATTCTGATGGCCTGCTATCGGCGGGTAAAGGAAAAGAGTATTCTGGAATACCCCAAGATTGTAAAAGAGCTTTTTTCTTTGGTGCAAACAACGCTGACCGTAAGCGAAGCGACCTCGATGGGTACCAAGGTTGCCACCGGTAATTATACGATCAAAAAAGAAGTTTTCCCGCTGGTAGAGGATCATAATCCCTCCGGCGGAAGCATGATCAACGGCATTTGGTATCGTACCTATAACGAGGAAGAAGGCAAAAAACATCTGATCGATTTCGTTTACCAAAGCAAGCTTCCGGAAGACGAAAAAGAGAAAGAATAAAAAAATTAAATTGGGGCTTGATTTTAGCGGAAATGTGTGGTATGATATATACCGCTTGAAAAAAGCCCCAAGCTTTGCGCTGGTAGCTCAGCTGGATAGAGCGTCTGACTACGGATCAGAAGGCCGGGAGTTCGAATCTTCTCCAGCGCGCCAACAAAAAAGTCCCTTTTGTCTATCAGACAAAAGGGACTTTTTTGAGTGATGCGTTCCTTGCGGAACGTGATGCGCACTACGTGCGTGATGCAGGCTTCGCCTGTGATGCACGCCTGCGGCGC
>JAZQDS010000078.1:0-4809 GCA_045546895.1 Eubacteriales bacterium
CCAGCCAGATGGTTCGCACCATTAAGTATTTTGCTGAGCTTGCCTAATCAATTTGCAAATAAAGAATATCCCGCTGCGATGCAGCGGGATATTTTTTTATTTATTAAAGCACCATCGGCTGCAGCTGCTTGCCGCGCAGCGCCTCCGCCACCGTTTCGGGCAGCATTTCAAAATGGGCAACGCAGGAGCGGGGCTTTCCCTTGGCATCATCCTGACCGAAGGGAACGAAATAATAATGACGCATTGCCTGCAGAGCGCCGATATTCTTGGCAGAGCCGCTGAGGGCATCATTTGTGGATAGCGCGAGGATGATGGGGCATTCATTGCGCAGGGTGGATTTCGCCGCCATGGTTACCGCCGTATCGGTAACGCCCAGCGCCAGCTTGGCAAGGGTATTGGCGGTGCAGGGCGCGATAATCAGCCCATCCAGCAGCTTTTTGGGGCCGATGGGCTCCGCTTCCGGAACGGTATGCCAGATGGTGCGCCCGCAAAGGGAGCGCAGCCGCTCCCGAAAATGCTCGGCGGTACCGAAGCGGGTAGAGCTTTCGTAAACAATGGGCGACATGATCGGATAAAGCTGATATCGCCCCGCCAGCGGCTCCAAAGCATCCAATACCCGATCGAGGGTGCAAAAAGAGCCGGTCAGCGCGATGCCGAGGGTTGGGGGATTATGCATGGTTCTCTATCTCCTTTATAATAAATTCACCGAGCGCGCAGGCGGCGGTGGCGGGGGAGAAGCGGCCGGGCAAGCCGCCCGCAGCAAGGGGGCGCAGCCCAAGGGCCGATGCGGCCTCAAAATCAAAGCCGCCGGGGGCGGAAGCAAGCTCCATCAGCAGCGCACCCTTTTGAATTTTGCGCAGCCGATCCTCATCTAAAATGAGATGGGGAACGGTATTGAAAATCAGCGGATAGCGCCCCCAATTCAAATCCTCATAAAGCCGCGCATCGGCGCCCAGCGCCCTGCATTGGCTGAGGCTTTCCGCTCGCCGCGCACCTACTGTTACCTGCGCACCCATCGCCAGCAGCCGCAGCGCCAGCAGCCTGCCGATCCGCCCCGCGCCCAAAACCAAGGCGGGATTTCCCAGCAGGGTAATGGGTGCCTCGGCAATGGCAAGCCCGATGGCCGCTTCGGCGGTGGCGGCCGCATTGGAGATTAAAAGCTCTTCGGCGGCATAATAATCGATGGCTTGCGCAGGCGCTGCGGCGGGCAGCATTCCGCCGAAAATTATTCGATTGCGCGCCGCTTCAAAAACTGCCGATAAAGAAATGCTTTCCTTGGCAAGGGGGGTAAACAGATTCTTTTGATCGCGGCTGCAGGGCAGCGGCAGGATTAAAACATCCGCCTCCCAATCGGGCGCGCCCGCCTTTCCTAAATAAGAGCAACCGACCGAAAAGCCCTTGGCGCGTATGTAGTCTGCCAGATAAAGCTGGCGGCGATCGCCGCCAATGATATGAAAGGTCATATCGATTTCCTCCTTCAATGATCCAAACCTGCTGTCAACTTGCGCTCTCTTACTCTTGTTTATCATATGAAAAAAGAAAAAATGAGTGAAAAAAAGCGTTCCGAAGAACGCTTTTTCCTATCCCAGCATTACATCCAGCAGCATCATGGCAGCAAAGCCGCAAACAATGCCTGTTGTAGCAAAATAGGGATGAATGGCGCGATGCTGCTGGCATTCGGGGATCAGCTCATGCACCGCCACCAAAATCATGGCGCCCGCCGCAAAGGAAAGGGCGATCGGCAAAAAGCTTTCGATATAAACAACCAGCAGCGCCCCTAAAAAGCCCGCAATCGGCTCCACCATTCCGGAGGCCTGCCCCAGCAAAAAGGCGCGCCCGCGGGAAAAGCCCTCCCGCCGCAGCGGCAGCGAGACCGCCGCGCCCTCGGGAAAATTTTGGAGCCCGATGCCGATGGCGATGGTGGCGGCGCCCATCAGCCCTTCCGCCGTAAAGCCGCTGCGCAGGGCGCCGAAGGCAACCCCTACCGCCAGCCCCTCGGGGATATTATGGAGGGTTATGGAAAGGATCAGCATCAGGATGCGATTGAGCCGCTGATCAGGCGGCGCAGTTCCCGCGCGGCTGCGGGCGAAGGAAACCGCCCGATCGGAAAGCCACATAAAGAGCGCGCCCGCCAAAAAGCCGCAGGTTGCAATCAGCCAGGCGGGATGCCCCAGCTGCTCCGCTTGATCGATGGCGGGCTGGAGCAGCGACCAAAAGGAAGCCGCGATCATAACCCCCGCCGCAAAGCCCAGCATTAAATTCATCGCCTTGGGCGAGGGGGATTTGAAGAAAACAACCGTTGCGGCACCCAGCGCGGTAACCAGCCAGGTTCCGAGGGTGGCGGCAACAGCCCATAATAGGATTTGATTCATGGTGCACCTCCTGCTTTAATATATGGCAAAAGGCGAAAAATGGTACAATTCCCCCTTGCAATTCAAGGGAATTATGGTATACTAAAAGCAACCTTATCAAAGGAGAAAAAACGATGTATTCTGTTGCTGTTCCGATGACGATAAATACCCTTTATCGCTCCGAGCGCGAGAAGATAATTGCGCAATTAAAGGCTGCCAAGGTGGAGCGCATATTTCTTGCGCTTGGAATCTATCATAAGGATGAGCAGAAACGCAAAGATACGCTTGCGCTGCTGCGAGAAGAATGTGCTATATATAAAGAGGCAGGCTTTAAGGTTTCGGCCTGGAATTGGACCTTTCAATTCCCCTATGAAACGGAATTTACGCGAATGACTTCCATCGATGGGGTTGAATCCGCTGCCGAGGTTTGCCCTGCCGATCCCGCCTTCCGCGCCTATGCGGCCGATTATGTTGCCGAAATTGCCGCGGCAGGAGTGGATATGCTGCTTTTTGACGATGATTATCGCTTTACCCCGATGAGCATCTGCCAGCCATGCACCTGCGCCCATCATCTGAAGCTGACGGAAAAATACCTCGGCCGCCCCGTAACGCGGGAGGAGATCGCTGCGGTTGCGATAAAGGGCCCCAAAAATCCCGTTCGTTCCGCCTGGCAGCGGGCTAAGAGCGAAAGCCTTTTGCAATTTGCGCGGGAAATGCGGGCGGCGGTGGATAAGGTAAATCCCGAGATGCGCTTGGGGGTCTGCGCCTGCATGGGCAGCTGGGATGTTGACGGCATTGATGCCGCCACCATCAGCCGTACCCTTGCCGGCAATACCAAGCCCTTCCTCCGGCTGATCGGCGCTCCCTATTGGGCGGTAAAGAAAAGCTGGGGAAATCGGATGCAGGATGTAATCGAGCTGCATCGGATGGAGCGCAGCTGGTGCGGCGATGGGATCGAGATTTGCGGCGAAGGGGATGCCTTCCCCCGCCCCCGCTATACCTGCCCTGCTTCCTATCTGGAGGGCTTTGATATTGCCCTGCGCGCCGATGGCCGCTTTGACGGTATTTTGAAATATATGAATGATTATATATCCTCCCAAGGCTATGAATCGGGCTATTACGATCGCCATTGCCGTAATCTGCCCCTTTATCCCGAGATCGAGGAAATCTTTGGCAGCAAGCCTGCGGTAGGAATTCGCGTTTATGAAGCGCTGAATAAATATGAGGAGGGCGAGCTGATCGAAACGCCGCCCAAAGGAGATCAGGTCTATTATTATTTCTTTTCCCCTGCTGCGCGGATGCTGGCGGCCAATGCGGTGCCTACCGTTTATGAGGGCAGCGGCTGCTGCGGCATCGCCTTTGGCGAAAATGCCCGCCATCTGCCCGAGGGCGCCTTTGATAAGGGGCTGATTCTGGATGCCCGCGCGGCTCAGATTTTGGAGGAGCTGGGGATCGATACCGGCCTTGCGGCTTTGGGCGAGCCCTTCCTTGCGAATGAGGAATATTTCCCTGCTTACGAGGAATATACCCGCATCGGCGGCTTCCCCGCGCCTACCCTTCGGTTGAAGGAGGGGGCCGAAGTATTGAGCTTCTATCGCAATGCAGAGGGCGCGCAAACGCCCGGCTCTTATTTCTATAAAAATGCAAAGGGGCAGCGCTTCTTTGTTTTGGGATTCAATGGCTATTTCGGGGATGAATTTTTCTATCGGAATTATATGCGCGGCCGCCAGATCGCCGCGCTCCTGCCGCGGCTCAGCGGCGAGCAGCTTCCCGCTTTTTGCGGCGGCAACCCCGATCTTTATCTGATGGCAAAGGAGAGCGAGCAGGGAATGGCGGTAGGCCTTTGGAATTTCCATGCCGATTCTGTTTTTGCCCCCAAGGTTGTTTTGAAAAAGGAATATAAAAAAATCCGCTTTATCCGTTGCAGCGGTTCTCTTGAGGGAAATGTTGTTACCCTTTCGGAGCTTGCGGCCTTCGGTTTTTGCGGATTTGAAGTAATGGATGAAAAGGAGTAAAGAAAAATGATCGAAATTAAAATCAAAAACAGCGGAACCATCAAATTGGAGCTTTATCCCGATAAGGCGCCCATAACGGTTGCCAACTTTGAAAAGCTGGTAAAGGAAGGTTTTTATGACGGCCTGACCTTCCATCGGGTGATCAGCGGCTTTATGATTCAGGGCGGCGATCCCTTGGGCAACGGTATGGGCGGCGCCGAGGAAAATATCAAGGGCGAATTTGCAGCCAATGGTTTCGATAATCCCATCCGCCATGAGCGGGGTGTTATTTCGATGGCGCGGGCGCAGGATCCCAATTCCGCCAGCAGCCAATTCTTTATTATGCATGCCGATGGCTTCTTCCTGGATGGCAATTATGCCGCCTTCGGAAAGGTCATCGAGGGCATCGAAGAGGTGGATAAGATCGCAGCGGTCCAAACAAACTTTATGGATATGCCTACCGA
>JAZQDS010000079.1:0-3529 GCA_045546895.1 Eubacteriales bacterium
TTTTCAGGTCAAAGAATTTTAAGGGAGCGGATTTTTGAGTTTGCAAGGCACAAAACGCAGTTCATCCTGACGGATGAACGAGTATTTTAACATAGCAAAGGCGAAAATCCGCCCCTTGAAATCAGGTTCGGATCATTCGTGTTTGCTTAAGCAAACACGAGTCATCCGCCCCTTGAAATCAGGTTCGGATGATTCTTATCACCTTAAATCGGAGGAAAAAATATGCTGAAATTCACTGCGGCGGGCGATGCCATTATTCAAAGAAGAATTCAGGAAAGCTTTGAGGGCTATGCTGAGCTGGCCCCTTTTATTGAGCAGGGAGATGCACGCTTCTTTAATCTGGAAACCACCCTCTCTTATCGCGGCGAATGCTGCGGCTCCCAGCTGAGCGGCGGTACTTACCTGAGAACCGTGCCGGAGGTTTTGGAGGATCTTCGGGAATTCGGCTTCAATATGACCAGCTTTAATAATAACCACGCGCTGGATTTTTTCTATACCGGCTTTGAAGCCACTTTGCAGGCGCTGGAACAGAGCGATTTTGTGCATGGAGGCTGCGGCCGCAATCTGGCGGATGCAACAGCTCCGGCCTATTTGGAAACCGCCAATGGGCGGGTTGCGATGATCTCTGTAAATACAACCTTTAACGAGAGTATGCTGGCCGGTGATCAGACCAAGCTGATGCCCGGCAGGCCCGGCATCAACGGCCTGCGGATTGCTCAGCATCTGGAATTGCCCGCCGAGGAGCTGGAGCATATTAAGCGGATCGCCAAGGCAACCAATATTAACGCGGCGAAAGAGATTGTTCGCAAAGAGGGGTATTATGCCGAGCTGAACGAGGATGAATGCGAGCTGGGCGAGCTGAAATTTAAGCTGGGGGATACTCCGCGCAATGTAATGAAGCTGAATGAATCGGATATGGCGCGGATCGAAAAGGCGATTACCGAGGCGCGTTTTCAGGCCGATTATGTAATGATTTCCATCCATTCCCATCAGCTGAGCGGGGATGCCAAGGAAAATCCCTCCGAATTTTTGCAGGAATTTGCTCATCGCTGCATCGATGCGGGCGCCCATGCCATTATCGGCCATGGCCCCCATCTGCTGCGCCCCATCGAGATCTATAAGGAGTGCCCCATTTTCTATTCGCTGGGCGATTTCATTCTGCAGCTTTACAGCGTTGAGGCGGCGCCGGAAGAATTCTTTGCCAAGCATGGGATGGATTCCTCGGCAACCGTTTATGAGCTGCTGAAAAACCGCTCCAAGAATTTCAAGGTTGGGCTGATGACCGATCCGCGGATGTTCCGCGCGGTAATCCCCTATTGGGAGACCGAGGAGGGCAAGCTGAAAAAGCTGGTATTGATGCCCATCGAGATGAAGATGGAGGGCCATAAATCCGAAAACGGCCTGCCCCGCCGCAGCGATAATCCCGAAATTGCGGAATATCTTGCAAAGATGTGCGCCCCCTTCGGCACCAAGATCGAGCGGCAAAGCGATGGCATTTTGGTATGTAAATGGTAAATAAAACGGCTGCGAAAAACCAATGGTTTTTCCCCTCCTTTCTTATTGGCTTGCGAAACGGATGAATTTTTGATATAATAAAGGCACGCATTGCAAGGGGGAGAAAAGATGTATTATAAACATCAGCTGGATTATCAATATCCCGAGCAGACCGATCAGCATATGATTGAGGTGAAGCATCTGCGGGATGTTATATTAGATGAGGATTATCCCTATTATCAGAAAAGCGCATGGTATAAGATCAAGCGCGGTTTTTTGCAGGGAATGCTTTACGGCGTGATTTATTGGCTGCTTCCCATTACTCATGGACTTCGGATCGAGGGCAGGGAGCGGCTGAAAAAGAATAAGGCGCTTTTGAAGGGCGGCGCCATAACGGTATGTAATCATGTTTTTATGTGGGATTTTCTTTGCATTATGAAGGCGGTGCGGCCGCATCTTTCCTTTTTCCCTGCATGGAAAACCAATCTGGAAGGGCCTAATGGCCCGCTGATCCGCCTGGCGGGCGGGATCCCGATCCCGGCAGAAAGCTATCGCGCCATGAAAAGCTTCAAGCGTGCCATGGAGGCGGTTCTGGAGGAGGGGAAATGGATGCATTTTTTCCCTGAGGGCTCTCTATGGTTCTATTATCCCGATATCCGCCCTCTGAAAAAGGCGGTTTTTCAGTATGCAGTAAAATATAATCGGCCGCTGATCCCCATGAGCATTTCCTTTCGCCCTCGCAAGGGAATTCAAAAATGGTTTGGCCGCAGCCCGCTGGCGGATCTGCACATCGGCGAGCCGCTGCTGCCCGATCAGAGCCTGCCCTATCCCGAGGCGGTGCGCCGGCTGCATCGGGAAACCTATTATATCATGCAAGAGATGAATGGCGTTCATCCCGGCGATCCCTCTTATCATACCTTGGAAGAGGCGGAAACCCATTATCGCAAATCGATGTAATATCAAAAGCCGCAATGCTTTGAAGCATTGCGGCTTTTCTTTTTATAAAATTTTCAGCAGCATTCCGATCAGATCCTTGGTATAGGGCAGGAGCGCCAGCGCCTTTTCAATGGAAGAGGCGGTAAAGGAGCAGCCAAAAAGCGCCGCAGAGATACGATCGGGCAGCGCGGGATCCATCGCATCGGAATAGATTTGAGCGTTGCGGATGATTCCGCGCTCGATCTGCAGCCGAATTTCGATTGCGCCCCAATCGAAACGGGCGTTGCAGGCGCAGTTGAAGGGATGGGCGGATCCGAAAAGCCAGCTCCAATCGGCATATTGCCGCGCGAAATCCTCAATGGCCGCCTCCTCGGGCGGCGCAAGGAGGGAGGGGGTAAGCCCATAGATTTCCCCAAAAGCCTCCATCAGATATTCCCGCATCCGATCGCAGGTCAGCGCGGGGGCAAGCTCCGAAAGATTAATGATGCGGGAGCGCACCGAGCGTACCCCTTTGGCCTCCAGCTTGGCGGCGGGCGGGGTCAGATAGCGCTGCAGCTTTTCCGCATCGGCGGAGATCAGCAGGGTGCCGTGATGGTAGGCTTTGCCGCCGCCATGATAAAAGGCGTTGCCCGAAAACTTTCGCCCCTCCGCCAGCAGATCGTTGCGGCCGGAGCGTTCCGCCTGAATTCCTGCCTTTTTTACCGCCGCCAGCAAAACCTGCTGAAAGCGATCCAAATCATAATCCTCCTCGGCGGTAAGGAAGGTAAAATTGAGGTTGCCGAGATCATGGAAAACCGCACCGCCGCCTGATAAACGGCGGGCCAGCTTGCCGCCCTCCCGCTCCAGCAGCGTGCAGCGGCATTCCGCCCAAGGGTTTTGATTTTTACCGATCACAACGGTATTTTCATTCTGCCAAAGATAGAGAATGCAGCCCCGCTCGGGGATGGCATCCAGCAGCAGCCGCTCAATGGCAAGATTGCGATAGGGATCGGTAGATGTGTTATTGTAAATCCAAATATTATCAATCATTTTATCACCGCTTTTATTATAGGAAAAAATATGAAGTTCGTCAATAAAATTATTGACTACAAGAAGGGGG
>JAZQDS010000080.1:0-2423 GCA_045546895.1 Eubacteriales bacterium
AGTATCCAATACCTATTTCGGCCTGCAGATGCTGGAATGGGCGATGCTGACCGGCGATAATAAGAGCGCAATGAGCCAGTGGGTAAAATCCCAATGGGACGTTCAGTACAACATGACTACCGAGACCAAATCGGTATCCAACGTTATTAAGGTTGCCATTGCGGAATGTCTGAAATACGGTAACTAAGAATTCATAAAAAAAGACCCCCTTTCGGGGTCTTTTTTTAATGGCATTTTCAACAAATAAATAAAAAAATTATTGTTGCTTTTCAACAAATTATTTTTCTTTTATCAAACAATCAAATAAATTACTTGCATCTTTTGATATTATTATATATAATATATACAAGTATAATTATAAGGGAAAATCCCCTATCGAGATGGAGGTAACGGAATGAGAACTTTTAAAAGTCTGCTGGCGGCTGTTCTTGCGGTTGTTATGCTCTTTTGCATGAGCATTTCTTCCTTTGCAGCTGTTTATGACGAAGTTACATACGACGACATCAACGAAATGTTTAATACTACCTTAGACGGTGTTTACAGCCGCTATGTAAAATTCGTTGATCTGCTGGGTATTGTTCCTTCTATGGGCAATAGCTTTGATCCCGGCGCAAGCCTCAGCCGTATTCAGGCGCTGAAGATTGCTTATCGGATGCTGCATTATAATTACGATGAGCTTTCTCTTTATAGAAATATGGGTACCGGCTTTGATGAAAAAGGCGAAGAAGGCGATATCAACGACGTCAGCACCTTAAAGCCGTATTTGGCTTGGGCGGAGGATTATCAGCTGATCAATTCGAAATTCGTTCCTGCGAAGAAATTTGAAGCTGAAAAGCCCATTACCGGCGAAGAGTTCATTACTCTCATCGCGAAGGTTGCAGGCTTCGGGGATAATCAGAATGGCGATGCAAATGCGTATGATATGTTTGTAAGCACCATTCTGGACGGTACCCCCGTTGATACCGAGGCTACCAGCATTACCCGCGAAGCTGCGGCGGTCATTGTTGCTCGCGCAATGCTTTATGATCCCAGCGTTGAAGCCGTTGATGAAGATATGATGCTTTACTTCGAAAACTATGACGGCGGCCGTCTGGATTGCTTGGCAACCAAGATCTATGGTTGTAATTCTACCGAGCTGGTTGTTCGCGCAACAAAATCTTCCCCGATGTCTTATGAAGGCGTTACCGAGGATGTTTTGCTTTCCAACGGCGTTCAGGCTGATATCGGCGCCGATCTCTCTGCCTTCATTGGTTACCCCATCACCGTTGTTTATCTCGATAAGGATGCTTCTGATACATTCACGCAGGATGAAGAGCTGATTACCTATGAATTCGGTACTCCGCTGGTAAATACCATGAATCTCAGCCAGCTTTCTGTTTTTGCCTATACCTCCGTTACCGGTGCCGGCGCAGATGGTAATTTCTCTCTCTATACCGGCTCCAATCTCTATCTGAACGGCGAGCTTTGGCCCGATAATGAAGCCTATAAGCTTAATAAGCTTGTAAACTTTACTACCTTCCCCAATGGCGATGCGGTATTAAATCGCCCTAATTTAGAGTTTAAATTCATTCAGCACGGCGTTGTTGATATTGCAAACTTCGTTCTTGCTACCGAATGGATCCCCGGTAAGATCATGGCAGTCAATAATAACTATATTTCCGTTTATAGCTATTATGACAGCGAGGTTTATCTCTTCGATGATGACGATGTTAATATGTCGGGCATTGCCAATCCCAAGGGAGGCGACATTGTAAACTTCTACATCAAGGGCGATAAGCTTTATCTGACCACCGGCAAGACTATTACCTTCGATAAGATCGAGCTGGAGTCGGATAATTCCATTGAGAACGGCGGAATTTATTATATCCCCCATCAGTTCTTGAATAAGAACAGAAATGAATTTAGCGATACCGTTGTTTTGGATATTACCGGCACCACCTATATCGCATTTGAGGAGGCTTCCGCATTGAAGGAAGCTACGGTTGAGATCCTTTCTGAGCCTGTTGCTTCGGGCGCGGATGTAACGGTTGAATTCCGTAATCTGGAAACCAATGAAATCAAGACGATTGTTCTTCCGATGGCGCGCATCAATACCAAGAAGGGCTCCATCAATGCAGGCGATCTCTTTACTTATACCGAATCCAAGGCGGGCGTTGCGGCGCTCTATGGCATTGATCCTGTTGAGCTGACGGTTATCGAAACAGAAGATTATTTCGTTACCAAGGCCGGTAAGAAATATCTGAAGGCGGATGGCTATGTTGGCGGCGAGGAGCTGATTGCCGGTAAGGCAACCCTGATGATTGATCGCTTTGGCGCGGTTTGGTCTGTTGCCTGAGTTTCTTCCTATATAATATAATAAGCAATCTCTGCAGGCTTTTCGCCTGCGGAGATTTTTGGTTTTTCCCCCAAAAATAAAGGAAAAA
>JAZQDS010000081.1:0-2749 GCA_045546895.1 Eubacteriales bacterium
CCGCAAAGAGTGGAATTTTCGCGGGCATTATTACACAATGCCATTATACGCCTCTTTTATCAAGAATTAAATGATTTTATGCAAAATTTATTAAACATTTTGTGACATTTTTACAAAAAACAGCAAAACGCGCGAAGCGGAACGCTTCGCGCTAACGCATAATGAATAACGCATAACGCAATGCCACAGAGTGGCAAACGCATAACGCACAACGCATAACGCATAACGAAGGAAGGCTTTTGCTCCAATGAGCAAAAGCCTTTCGATTTTTATGATATATTTTCGTCTGTTTTCTTGCAGATAGTGGTGAGAAGCTTGATGATCGGCATTAAATCATTTTCCAAGCTTTGGAATTCGGCCGATGTCAGATATTCGGCTTTTTCCAATAAGCGAAGCCAATAATAGGTTTCGTTTGCTTCTTTTAGAGAGATGGACATTTTGGTATGGAAATCTGCTTTTGTTTGTGCATATTCGCCTTCGGCTACATTTGCGCCAATGCTTGTTCCGCTACGCAATAATTGCTTTGATAAAACATATTCGTTTTTATTGCTTGTCAGATGCTTATATAGATTTACGATCCTAACCGCAAAATCAAAAGATTTCGCTTCGATAACGCTACCTTTCATAAAATGCCCTCCTTTTTCTTTAAGATAACACATTATTTTCTAATTTACAATGAAGATTTTCGCCCAAGGCGAAAATCCACCTTCGTTATTCATTATGCGTTGTGCGTTATGCGTTAATGATGTAAAAAAAGGGGCAAGCCGAGCTTGCCGCTTTTTTACATCATTTTAATATCTGCTCCCAGCGAAGCGAATTTTTCAACAATCCGTTCATAGCCGCGGCGGATATGATCGATTTCTTCGATCGTAGTAGTCCCCTTGGCCATCAGCCCTGCGATGACCATCGCAGCGCCCGCCCGCAGATCGCAGGCGCGAACCGGCGCGCCCAGCAGCTGCTTCGGCCCTTCGATGGTAGCAACCTTGCCCGCAACGGCGATCTCGGCGCCCATGCGGTTGAGCTCTTCGGTATATTTGAAGCGGCTGTCCCATACCCCTTCATTGATCTTGCTGGTACCCTCCGCCCGCAGCATAACGGTACACATCTGGGGCTGCATATCGGTAGGGAAGCCGGGATAGGGCATGGTTTTAACATTGGTCTTTTTCAGGGGCGCGGTGGCATCGATCAGGATGGAATCATCATATTCCGTTACCTCAACCCCCATTTCCTCCAGCTTGGCGGTAATACATTCCATATGCTTGGGGATTACATTCTTTACCAATACCCGCCCGCCGGTTGCGGCGGCGGCCGCCATAAAGGTACCGGCCTCGGTCTGGTCGGGAATAACCGCATAAGAGCCGCCGATCAGCCGACCAACGCCCTGCACCTTGATTACATCGGTACCGGCGCCGCGGATATTGGCGCCCATGGAATTCAGGAAATTGGCAACATCAACGATATGAGGCTCCTTGGCCACATTTTCGATCACAGTAAGCCCTTCCGCTTTGGTGGCGGCGAGCATGGCATTGATGGTAGCGCCTACCGAGACCATATCGAGATAAATATCATCCGCAATCAGCTGCTCCGCCCTGCAATGAACATTACCATGGGCAATCTCCACCTCCGCGCCCAGCTGCTCAAAGGCTTTGATATGCTGGTCCATCGGGCGGGCGCCGAGATGGCAGCCGCCGGGCAGCGCAACCGTTGCTTCGCCGAAGCGGCCGAGCAGCGCGCCGAGAAAATAATAAGAGGCGCGGAATTTGCGGGCATATTCATAAGGGACCTCGGTGGCGCGGACAGCGGAGCAATCCACCTCCAAGGTTTTGGCATCGGGATGGCTGACCTTTGCGCCCATCGCGATCAGAATATTGCAAATGTTTTCAACATCGCTGATCTGGGGCACATTTTCGATGCGGCAAATGCCGTCAACAAGCATTGCGGCGGGCAAAATGGCAACGATCGCGTTTTTCGCGCCCGCGACCTCAACCTCGCCCTCCAGCCTGCAGGGGCCGTTGATGATGATTTTTTCCATCGGTTCACTCAACTTTCATTCTATAAATATACCATTCAAAGGTCTTTTTTTATTCTACCATATATTTTATGAAAAGAAAAGAGGGAATTTTCCAAAACCCTTGCCGCAGGGCAGGGATTTTATTTCATCGAAAAGAATAACCAAACGGAGCAGGAATAGAGGTAAAAAAGCCCAAAAGTAGTGTGGATCAATATTTATACACATAAAAATTCCACACACAAGTGCTTCTTTCTCCTGCAGCAAATTCGTATTGCATATCATTGATTTTTACCACATATACCGGAACATCGTAAGATAAGTCGCTTACCTGAATTCGTTTTTTAGTGTCCACCCAGTCATAATCGAAAATGTTCACGCCAAACAGATGCGTATTACCATCCACACCGGTTGTTTCTAACTGCCAACTTTTGCTTTTCCACATTTTCATTTCGTATTCTCCTTTGCAGTTCTGCAAGAAGCGATCAGCATTACACGCAAAGATGTACACTTTGCAGAGAGCGATTTATATGATTGTTCGTCAATATAATTTGTTCTTCGTAACAATTCAAGCCAATAACCTGTTTCACTTGCTTCCTTTAAGGCGATTTCAAGCTTGGAAACAAAGTCTTTCTTACCTTGGGCATACTGCGCTTCGTGGATGTTGGCACCAATACTTGTACCGCTTCTGCCAATTTGATTGGAGATGATAGATTCGTGATTCGATTTCAGGTGTTTAAC
>JAZQDS010000082.1:0-3328 GCA_045546895.1 Eubacteriales bacterium
ATATTTTTACCTCCACAATTATAGTTTCATAAAATAATCCAGCTTGCCGTTAGGGGTTATCGGTAAATCAGAAACAAAATGAATTTCTTTCGGGATCATATGCTCCGGTAAATTTTCATAAATAAAACGCCGAATAATTGCTTCTCCATTCACTTTCTCTCCCCGATTATTCACAACAATAAAAGCAATTGCGCATTTTCCATGAGAATAGCGATCATCCTCCACCGCAACAACAAGGCAACTTTCAGCATAAGGGCAATTTAGAATTGCTTGCTCAATAGAATACGGAGAAACCTTCGTCCCATCAAAGCGCACAAACATCCTCTTGATCCGTTCGCAAAAATAAAAATAACCATTCGAATCCATATAGCCGCGATCGCCGCTATGCAGCCATATTCGTCCATCTGAATGAAGCTTCAGCAGCCGTTCTGTTGTTTCTTTATCGCCAAGATATCCTTTGCAAACCGAGGGGCCGCAAATACAAATCTCCCCCACCTCCCCATGGGGCAAAGCCCGATCCGATTGCTCTTCAAATATTCCGACCTCCGTTTTAGCGAGCATTTTCCCCATGCTTCCTTTAGGAGTGCAACCATCGGGCACCAATGCAGTAGAGGCCGTTTCAGTTAAGCCATATCCGTTTATCAACCATGCACTACTGCCGCTTTTTTTGAAAATCTCATTGACTTTTTCTTCAAAATGCGGATTTAATTTATCTCCGCCAACAACAACGGTTTTTAAAAAGCCCAGATCGTAATTAACGGATCTCTGTTTCGAAAAAGCATCCCAATGGGAAGGAACCGTAATCACAAAATTCGGTTTATTTTTCAAAAGAATTTGTTTTAGGCGATTCTTTCTGAATAATGGTACCAAACATACTTCAACACCGAAACAAAGTGGCAAATGTGTGCCAAGCGTAATTCCATAGCAGGTAAAAAGCGGCATAATGTTTAACATCCGTTCTCCTGCTTTGATCTCATTGGGTCCGTTTCCATGCTGATAAACCGCTGCATTAATATTTGAATTTGTAAGAACAACACATTTTCGCCCATAGGTCGTTCCGCTGGTATAAAAATAAGCGCAAATGTCATCGCCGTTAACTTCTTCTGCTTCAGATTTTCTTTCCTCTGTTGCTTTTAAAAAGTTTTGATAACAAACGATATTTTTCTTTTTGGCTCTCATATATAATCGCCCGCGAAACAAATCCGCAAAAAATCCCGTAAATCTTGTGAAACCGCCGATTGAATTCGTAGCGCGAACATAAATAACTTTTGTATATTTAATATTTCTGAAGGCTTGCAGCTGAAAATCAGAAACAAAGAAAACCTTCGGCTCCGCCGCTCGAACGGTTTCAAAAATCTCATCTTCCTTGCTTCTGCAATCTAAACCGCAAAAAATCGCTCCGATTTTATTAATTGCATAAAACAAATGAACCGCCTCCGGAATCGCCGGTAATGCCACAACCGCAACATCACCTTTTTTTAATCCAAACGCACGCAGCGCTCTTTCGGCTTCATCAATTTTTTGCATCAGTGCAGAATAGGTCGTTTTTATTCCGTAATATTTTAATGCCGTATATTCCGGAAATTTTTCATAGGCCATCTTTAAATACGCATATACACTTTTTTGAATGATCTTTTGGTATTCTTGCTCTGCTTTTTTTGATTCAAATTTGATATCTACCACGCTCTTTTCATTAATTTAAACTAATTCGACAATTAATTAGTTATTTCTTAACTATCTTACGCTATTATATTTCTTTTTTAACTATTTGTCAATAGATAAAGTTAAAAATGCTATATTATATTTTCGGGGGGTGATAACCAATGACCATAGGCGAAAAGATTCGCAATGCAAGGGAGGATTCCGATCTTTCTCAAACAGAGGTTGCGAGCCGTATCCCGATGAATCAATCCAATTATTCCAAAATTGAGCGAGACGTTCAGGAACCAAATTTAGAGCAATTAAAGCAAATTTGCCGCATACTGCAGCTGGATGCCAATTATTTATTGGATCTGAAGCCTGCCCAGTTCTCCCCAAAGGATAAAGCTCTTCTTTCCGATATTAAAAAACTATTTAAAAAACATTCTGAATAATAGCAAAGGGCGTGTATCAAACGATACACGCCCTTGCTATTTGATTATTATAATGTTACGCCGTCTTTAAAAATGGCAAGCTCATGCTTATCCAGCGCTTCCGCCTTGGCGTTAATCTCGCCCGAGGCAAGCGCAAGAACATAATCTAAAAATTCATCCGCCAGCGTATCCATAGGAACGCCCTCCAGCAGGGCGCCCGCATTGAAATCGATCCAGCCCTGTTTCTTGGCAGCAAGGGCGGAATTACTTGCAATCTTTACGGTCGGAGCGGGGCAGCCAAAGGGGGTTCCTCGTCCGGTTGTAAAGAGAATTAACTGCGCACCGGATGCCACCAATGCATTGGAAGCAACCAAATCATTGCCCGGCGCCTGCAGCAGCGATAGACCCTTTTTGCGGATCGCTTCACCATATTGCAACACATCCTCAACCGGCGCTCTTCCGCCCTTTTGGATGCAGCCGAGAGATTTATCCTCCAGCGTTGTGATCCCGCCCTCTTTATTACCGGGCGAAGGATTTTCGTCTACCTTCTCGCCATAGCGCATGAAATATTTCTTGAAATTATTAATTAAATCAACGGTTTTATTGAAAACCGCTTCACTACGGCAGCGCTTCATCAAAATTCGCTCCGCGCCAAACATTTCGGGCACCTCGGTAAGGATGGCGCTGCCGCCCATTCCGATGATCCGCTCGGTGAATGAACCCAGCAAGGGATTGGCGGTAATTCCCGAAAAGCCATCAGAACCGCCGCATTTCATACCTACTACCAAATCGGACGCAGAGCATTCCTCCCGTTGGCAGTTTGCAGCCGTAAAGGCGAGTTCCTTTACAACCTCTACTGCTGCTTCAATCTCATCCTCATAATCCTGCGCCACCATAAAGCGCACTCTTTGGGGATCATATTCCCCCAAAACCTCTTTGAGGGCATCAATATGGCCGTTTTCGCAGCCCAGCCCCATTACCAATACGCCCGCGGCATTGGGATGGCGGATCAGGCCTGCAAGATATTTAAGGGTCAGCGCCATATCATCCCCCAGCTGGGAGCAGCCATAGGGATGATTATAGGCATAAATCCCATCGATAGCGCCGCTCTTATACTGCTGCGCACGATTTTCAACCTCCCGAACAACGGAATTTACGCAACCGACGGTAGGAATAATCCAGATCTCATTGCGAATTCCTACCTGCCCATCTGCCCGTTTATAGCCCATAAAACTGCGGGGAGGAAAGGCTTTTAC
>JAZQDS010000083.1:0-21473 GCA_045546895.1 Eubacteriales bacterium
CACCCAACGAAGTTGGATTTAACCCGTCCGTAAGGACGGATTTAGTTGAAAAAATAAGACCAAGTCGAAAGACTTGGTCTTATTTTTTCTGGAGCTGCTAACCAGAGTTGAACTGGTGACCTCATCCTTACCAAGGATGCACTCTACCACCTGAGCTATAGCAGCAATTGGCGACCTGGATGGGGCTCGAACCCACGACCTCTAGCGTGACAGGCTAGCGTTCTAACCAGCTGAACTACCAGGCCACTTTTTTAAAAAGTGCCTCATTATTATACACAACTCTTTTCGGTTTGTAAAGAGATTTTTTAAAAAAATTGTTTTTTTCAAAAAAATGGTTGACATTTTTAATTGAGTATGGTAATCTTAATGAGCAAAAGAAGTAGGATAGTTTGCTCTGTTCTCACCCTGCGTTTATAAACTGCAGCGGTTAACATTTATTATGCCATAGAAATATGGTATCACTATGTTATGGAACGAGCAATTTATTTTGCTCGTTTTTATTTTTGGAGGTGTGGAAACATTAACGCTAAAGAAGCTAAAGGATTAAGCATCAACGAAGCAATCCGTGAAAAAGAAGTTCGAGTTGTAGATTCAGACGGTAGCCAGCTCGGTATTATGTCCCCCGCTGATGCGATGAAGATCGCAGAGCAAAAAGGGCTCGATTTGGTTATGATTGCGCCAAAGGCGCAGCCCCCTGTTTGCAAGATTATCGATTTTGGTAAATATTGCTATGAACAGGCAAAGAAAGAAAAAGAGGCAAAGAAAAATCAAAATATCGTTACTGTTAAAGAAATTCAGCTCACTTTAAAAATCGATACCCACGATATTCAAACCAAGGCATCTCATGCCAACCGCTTTTTGCAGTCTGGTGATAAGGTGAAGGTTGTTGTAAAGTTCAAGGGTAGAGAAATGGCTCATACAGAGCTGGGATACGATATTGCTCAGCGTTTCTGTTCCCTGACTGAAGAAAACTGCGTGATCGAAAAACCTGCCAAATTGGAAGGAAGAAACATGATCATGGTATTAGCGCCCAAGAAAGAAAAGAAATAAAGGAGGCTATAAAATGGCTAAGGTAAAAACCCATAGCGGTGCAAAAAAGCGTTTCAAAATCACAAAAGGTGGCAAGATCAAAAGAAGCCATGCTTTCAGATCCCACATTCTGAATAAGAAGACCACCAAGCGTAAAAGAGGACTGCGCAAGGAAGCTTATGTTGATGTAACCAACGCTCCTTCCTTGAAGAAGCTGATCCCCTACAAATAATTTTAAAGATACGGAGGCTGAAATAAATGGCAAGAATTAAAGGTGCGGTTACTACCCGCAAGAGAAGAAAAAAGATTTTAAAGCTCGCTAAGGGCTTTTATGGCGCAAAGAGCAAGCAGTTCAGAACTGCCAATCAGGCGGTTATGCGCTCTCTGACCAATGCATACATCGGCAGAAAGCAAAAGAAGAGAGATTTCCGCTCCCTTTGGATCACCAGAATCTCCGCCGCTTGCCGCATGAATGATATCAATTATTCTCGTTTTATGCATGGCTTGAAGATGGCAAAGATTGATCTGAACAGAAAGATGCTGGCTGAAATCGCTGTTTCCGATCCCGAAGCTTTTACCGCTTTGGTCAACAATGCAAAAAAGCAGCTGGATAAATAATTTGTTATATACAGAGCAGGTTTTTACCTGCTCTGTATTTTTAATTTTTAAAAAAACTATTGCTTTTTAATAAAAATGTATTATAATAAAGCCACACCACTCTTTAATATAAATATGTAGGTTTTTTAAAAAACGAGGTATTTTAACATCAATACAAACAATCAAAAAATCAAATTTCATATCTCACATAATCCGATGATCGCGGTGATCCTCGGATTTTTGTTGATTATTTTATTAGGCGCCTTCCTTCTGATGCTCCCCATTTCAAATCGTAATGGTGAATGGCTCTCGCCCATCTCGGCGCTTTTCACCTCTACCAGCGCCACCTGCGTTACCGGTCTTACGATCGGCGATCCTTATACCATGTTTACCTTCTTTGGCCAGCTGGTTATTTTGCTGCTGATTCAAATCGGCGGCCTTGGCTTTATGAGCCTTGCTATTATTTTAATGATGCTGATGCACAAGTCTATTTCCTTTAGCGAACGTTTTATTCTCTCCTCTTCCCTTGGCCTTTCGGAAGCGGGCGGAATTCTCCCCTTTGTTCGTATGGTTGTTAGCGGAACATTTATTATCGAAGCCATTGGCGCTGCGCTACTCTCTCCCTATTTTATTTCTCAAAACGGCTTTTTATCCGGTCTTTGGAAATCTATATTTCTATCGATTTCCTCCTTTTGTAATGCCGGCTTTGATGTTTTGGGAAATGGCGACAGTCTTACAGCCTTGAAAAACAATGGATATGTTTTAAGCATTTTAATGAGTCTGACCATCATCGGCGGCCTTGGATTTATTGTCTGGCAGGAATTATTGCAAAAGAAAAGCATTAAGCAGCTTTCTGCCTATACAAAGATGGTTTTGCTGATGAGCGGCGCGCTCTTAATCGGCGGCGCAATATTTTATTTAGCGGCAGAATGGAATAATCCCCAAACGCTCGGCAATTTGCAAATCGGCGATAAAATTCTCAACGCAATGTTTTCCTCCGTCACTATGCGAACGGTCGGATTTTCCACCTTCGATATGTCTATGCTGACAGAGCCCTCCAAAATCATTTCCTCGCTGCTGATGTTTATCGGCGGTTCTTCCGGCTCCACAGCGGGTGGTATAAAAACCGTAACCGCTTTTATCTTAATCATAACTGCGCTTCAAGTAGCATCAGGGCGCAAAAACATTCAGCTTTGGGAAAAGAGCATTGATCGCAGCGATATCCTGCGCGCCCTTTCATTGGTATGTATCGGCGGAGCAATCATTTTTATCGGCACCTTCGCAGGCTATTATTTAATTACAGATCGCCCGATCCTTGATGTTTTATTCACAACCGTTTCCGCCTTTGGAACGGTTGGGGTTGCAGCCTATGATCTCTCTGTTATCAACACCGCCGCAAAGATTATTCTCATCATTTTAATGTTTATGGGCAGAATTGGTATTCTCTCTATAACCCTTTCAATTATGATTCGTTTAAATCGCAATAAAGATAAGATTTCATATCCCAAATCAAATATAATGATAGGTTAAGGTAAAAACAACATGAAAAAAAGAACCTTTGCCGTTATCGGCTTAGACCGCTTCGGCTATAATTTAGCATTAAATCTTTCCAAACTGGGCAATGAAGTTATCGGCATCGACAAGGATGCAGAAAAGGTAAGAAAAATTTCCGATATGATTACCCATACTGCCATCGCAGACCCGACCGATGAAGGCGTTATCCGTACCTTAGGCATCTGCGAGGCGGATACTGCAATTGTTGCACTCACCGAGGATATCCAAACGGGGGTTTTGGTGACGCTGATGCTCAAAGAGCTCGGAATGAAAAACGTTGTTGCGGAATGCACCAGCGAAATTCACGGACGAATTTTAGAAAAAGTCGGGGCCGATCGCATTGTTTTCCCTGAAAAGGATATGGGCGAGCGGCTCGCAAAAAATCTGACCAATACAGATATTATGGATTATATCGATCTATCGGATGAATACTCTATTATGGAAATACGCATTCCCAGAAGCTGGGCCGGCAAAACTCTTGCCTCGCTTGAGGTTCGCGCCAAATATAATATTACCGTTATCGCCGAGCGCACGCTTGATGAAGGAATTAATCTGAGAGTGGATCCTCACGCGCCACTTCCGGACAACTGCCGTTTGATCGTTATGGGCCCCGATAAAAATATCGAGCGAGTTGCAAAAGAATAATGAATAAAATAACAAGCACTCAAAATGAATATATCAAACAGCTTTGCCGCTTAAAAACCGCCTCCGGCCGCCGCGATGCGCACCAATTTATTGCCGAAGGCCATAAACTTTGCGAAGAGATTATTCGAAGCGGCTGGAACATCCATCAATTTCTTGCAACAGAATCGGAAGCAGAGCGTGCGTTTTTAAAAGATTATACCGATAAAACAACCCTCATTTCCGAAAATGTTGCAAAGAAACTCTCTTCGATGGATACCCCTCCCGGAATTTTCGCCATTGTTGAGCAAGCGGCGGTGCCTAATGTTGATTCTCCGCGCTTCATTTTGGCGCTGGATCATCTTTCGGATCCTTCAAACCTCGGAGCCATCCTTCGCTCTGCCGAGGCTTTTGGCGCCGATTTGATTGTTTTGAGCGAAGGTTCTGTTGATCTCTATTCCCCAAAGGTTTTACGCGGGGCCATGGGCAGCCTTTTCCGCGTTCCTATTATTCGCTGTATCCTTTCCGATTTCTTGGAAGAATACAAAAGAAAGGGCTATAAAGTATTCGGAGCGGGGCTGAATCGTAATTATACATTGCTTTCCGATGCTTCCTTTAAAGAGCCTTGCGTTATGATCATCGGAAATGAGGCCGGCGGAATCAGCGAGGAAATTATGAGCCTTTGCGATCGCGGGCTTTTCATTCCTATGCTGGGCCAAAACGAATCCCTGAATGCGGCAGTAGCCGCCTCCATCCTTTTATGGGAGCAATCAAAATGGAAATAAATAATCATCTTTTATGGATATGGGCAAAAGAGCTGCTTCATTTCAATAATAAAAAGCTCTTACGGCTCATTGAACATTTTGGGACCATCGATGCTCTTTATGAGGCAGAGGATTTTTCAGCGCTTCCATTTCTTTCCGAACCCGAAATCAAGCAGTTAATAAAAAAGGATCTTCGCTCTGCCTGGGAACTCTATGGTGATTGCGAAGAAAACCATATTGGAATTTTAACATTAGATGATGAAGCATATCCTGAATTACTGCGCGAGATTTCCAATCCGCCCTCTCCCCTTTTCTATATGGGAAATCTGCAAGAATGCCTCTTGAAACCCGCCCTCACTATAGCAGGTACAAGAAAATCTAATGGCTATGGTGAAGAAATGACAAAGGAGATCGCTACAGCGCTTTGTCATTGCGGTATTACAATCGTTAGCGGAATTGCCGAGGGCATCGATCAATTTGCTTATATGAGCGCTGTTGCCGCCGATAGCGGCCCTATCGTTGTTTTGCCCTTTGGTTTCCTATCCAACAAAGGCCTTTATACCCGCCATTTCCGCGACATCCTTGCTCGCGGAGCATTGGTTTCCGAAGCCTTTCCGCATCAAAAGACCCATCGTCATTCCTACCATGAGCGCAATCGCATTTTAAGCGGTCTTTCGGCAGGCACCTTGATCGTTCAGGCGCCTCAACGAAGCGGCGCTTTGATGACCGCCAATTACGCCTATGAGCAAAATCGGGATGTTTTTGCCGTTATGGGAAATGCCAATTCCTTTAACGAAGGAAATAATCGCCTGATCAAAGACGGCTGCTATCCCGTTACCGATTATACCGATATTCTAAACATCTATCTCCCGCGCTACGGAAAGCGACTGAAAGAACTTTCAATCGCTCAAGAAAATGTTTACTCCATGCAACAGGAGCTCGAGGATGAAAAGCTCTGCGCATATAAGAAAAAGCATAAAAAAGAATTAAACGAAGAAGAGCAGATCGTCTTTGATTTGCTTTCTACCGAAGAACGATCAACCGATGATATCATCGAAGCTTCTGCGCTCCCCGTTCATATCGTTCTCCAAGCCCTAACATCATTAGAATTCCGCGGTCTTGCGGTTTCCTGCCCCGGCAGTAAATTCAAAGTTATCCTATAAGAGAGGTCAGAAATGTTAAATTTATTTATTGTTGAGTCCCCCGCCAAAGCAAAAACCATCGAGAAGTATCTCGGCAAAAAATATAAGGTTATGGCTTCGATGGGGCATATTCGGGATCTGCCCAAAAGCGATTTCGGTATTGATGTTGAAAATAATTTTGCGCCTAAATATATTTCCATCCGCGGAAAGAGCGAGTTAATTCGTTCTTTAAAGAAGGAAGCGCAAAAGGCTGATATGGTCTATCTTGCTACCGACCCTGATCGCGAAGGCGAAGCCATCTCATGGCATCTTTTTACTCTGCTGGGTTTAAAACCGGAGCAATGCAAGCGCGTTGTATTTAACGAAATCACAAAAAGCGCTTTGAAATCTGCGGTTGCTTCGCCTACCGATATCAATATGAATTTGGTTGATGCTCAGCAAGCCCGTAGGGTTTTGGATCGTATCGTTGGTTATAAATTAAGTCCATTTCTTTGGCGAAAAGTAAAGAAAGGACTTTCTGCCGGAAGAGTGCAATCAGTTGCTACCGCAATGATTGTTGATCGCGAGGAAGAAATCCGCTCCTTTATTCCGAAGGAATATTGGAATATTAGTGCTGTTTTCACCGAATCCAATGGTAAGGGCAATATCGACGCCAAATTTTACGGCACTGAAAAGGCCGCGATCGAAATTCATAACGAATCGGAAGCGGCTGCAATTTATAACGAATTGCTCAAAAGCACATTTGCTATCAAGAACATCAAGCAAGCAGAAAAGAAAAAATCTCCCGCTCCCCCCTTCACGACATCGACCCTGCAGCAGGAAGCTTCCCGCCGCTATAATTTTCAGGGTAAGCGTACCATGAAGGCAGCGCAGGAACTTTATGAAGGCGTTAATGTAAAGGGCGTTGGCTTGGTGGGTTTGATCACCTATATGAGAACCGACTCTCTGCGCATCTCCGATGAAGCAGCAACCGCTGCCAAAGACCATATTATCAGTACCTATGGCAGCGAATATTATCCTACTTCCCGCCGCTTCTATCGTTCCAAAAAAAGCGCGCAGGACGCCCATGAAGCTATTCGGCCGACCAATGTTGCGATTCTCCCCGAGCAGGTAAAGGTATCCTGCACTCCGGATCAATATCGCATTTATAAATTAATCTATGATCGCTTTCTTGCCAGTCAAATGGCCGACGCTGTATACGATACTTTGGCGGTTGAATTGGGAGATGGAAAATACATCTTTAAATCCAATTGCCAGGTAATGAAATTTAAGGGATTTACCGCCGTTTATAAAGAAAGCGAGGATACCGAGAAAAGCCAGCGCCGCTTATATAAGGTTGAAATCGGCGAAACAATGACCCTGAAGGAGCTCAATAAGGAGCAAAACTTTACCCAGCCTCCCTCTCGCTATACCGAAGCTTCGCTGGTAAAGGCGTTGGAAGAGAACGAAATCGGCAGACCTTCTACCTTTGTTCCCATTATCTCCACCATTCTTGCAAGAGAATATGTTGAGCATGAGGGAAAGGCATTGAAGCCTACCCCCCTTGGCGAGATCACAACCCAACTGATGAAAGAGCATTTTGCCTCGATTGTTGACTATGATTTCACCGCCAATCTTGAAAAGGAGCTGGATCAGGTAGAGGAAGGCTCAGTCGAATGGCAAAAAATTGTTAGTAATTTCTATAAAATCTTTATTGAAACTCTTGATATTGCCGAAAAGAATTTAACAACCCGCGTAAAGGTTCCCGATGAGGTTACCGATGAAATCTGCCCCAATTGCGGCCAAAACCTCGTTATCAAAAGCGGTCGCTTCGGTAAATTTTTGGCCTGCCCCGGCTATCCTGATTGCCGCTTTACCAAAACCATCGTTATTGATACGCAGGTCGCATGCCCCAAATGCGGCGGAAAAATTCTAAAAAAACGTTCCAGAAACGGAAAAACCTATTATGGATGTGAGCATAATCCCAAATGCGATTTCATGACCTGGGATGAGCCGCTGACCAAAAAATGCGAAAAATGCGGCGCACCCCTTTTCCGCCGCTATGGCCGCGGAAAAGGAACCTATTGTTCCAATTCCGAATGCGGAAAACAGGAGAAAGAGAATGAGTAAGCAAGTAACCGTTATCGGCGCAGGGCTTGCAGGCTGCGAAGCTGCATATCAATTGGCTTCGCGCGGCATATCGGTAAATCTTTATGAAATGAAACCGCTAAAATTTTCGCCTGCGCATCATAGCCACGATTTTGCCGAATTGGTTTGCTCCAATTCGCTGCGCGGCGCGGGGCTCACCAACGCCGTTGGCCTATTAAAAGAGGAAATGCGGCAGCTGGGCTCGGTCATTATGGATGCCGCAGATGCCAACCAAGTTCCGGCAGGTGGAGCGCTTGCGGTAGATCGCGAAGCATTTTCTGCAGCTGTAACGCAATCCATCCGCAATCATCCTTTAATCAAAGTTTTTGAAGAAGAAGTCACCTCCATCCCCGATTGCGGCCCTTTGATTATCGCCAGCGGTCCTCTTACATCCGAGCCGCTCTCCAAAGCGATCGCCGATTATATCGGCAGCGATTATCTTTCTTTCTTCGATGCCGCAGCTCCGATCGTCACTTTTGATAGCATTGATATGAATAAGGCTTTTTTCGCCTCCCGCTATAATAAAGGCACGCCCGATTATATCAATTGTCCGATGACGCAGGAAGAATATCTTCGTTTTTACCATGCGCTGCGTTCCGCAGAATGTGCAGAGCTCCACGATTTTGATCATCAGGTATTTGAAGGCTGTATGCCCATCGAGGAAATGGCGCGCCGCGGCGAGGATACCATGCGCTATGGCCCTCTAAAGCCTGTTGGGCTGGTAGATGATCGAACAGGGCTGCGCTCCTATGGCGTTGTTCAGCTGCGCAAGGATAATGCGGCAGGCTCGCTCTATAATATCGTAGGCTTTCAGACTCATTTAAAGTTCTCGGAGCAAAAGCGCGTGTTTTCAATGATCCCCGGTCTTGAGAACGCAGAATTTGTTCGTTATGGGGTTATGCATCGCAATACATATTTGAATGCCCCCACCCTTTTAAATGATGATTTTAGCTTTAAGACCAACAAAATGGTTTATTTTGCGGGCCAGATGACCGGCGTTGAAGGTTATGTAGAATCAGCCGCCTCCGGCCTGATGGCAGGCCTTTCGATGGCCGCCAAGCTGCTGGATGAGCCGATGCCCGCATTTTCGGAGCGTACAGCAATCGGCGCTCTCGGAAAATACATCAGCAATGCAAGCCCCGATAATTTTCAGCCCATGAATATCAATTTCGGAATCATTGCATCGCTGGATGAGCGCATTCGCAAAAAAGCCGATCGCTATCTTGCGATCTCTATGCGAAGCCTGAAGGAAATTGAAAAAATCAAAGAAGACTCAAATCTTTTTAAAGGAGATAACCAATGAGAATTGTTGTTGACGCCCACGGTGGCGATAATGCGCCGCTGGAAATTATCAAAGGCTGCTGCTTGGCAGTTGAGGAAATCGAAGATATTTCCATTCTGCTGGTTGGCAGAAAAAATGAACTTCAAGAGGTAATGGAAACGAACGGCCTCCCCCAAAACTGTTTTGAAATCATTGATGCCCCCGATGTTATCACAATGGAAGATGAACCTACTTCGGTATTAAAAGAAAAGCAATATAGCTCGATGGCTGTTGCATTTCGTCTTTTAAAGGAGGATAAGGCTGATGCATTTGTAAGCGCGGGCAACAGCGGCGCACTTTTGGTAGGCGCCACCCTGCTTTTGAAGCGAATTCGCGGCATCAAGCGCGCTGCACTTGCTGCGGTAATGCCCTCTACTGAAGGCCCTTATATGATGCTGGATTGCGGCGCAAATGTTGAATGTAAGCCCGAATACCTCGATCAATTCGCAACCATGGGCAGCCTCTATATGAAATCCTGCCTGAATATCGAAAATCCTCGCGTTGCCCTTTTGAATAACGGCACCGAGGAATGTAAGGGTCCTGAGCTGCAGCAAAAAGCCCATAAATTATTGACACAGAATAAATCCATTAATTTTATCGGTAATATTGAAGGACGAGATGTACCGCTGGGCGGCTGCGATGTTTTGGTAGCCGATGGTTTCTCAGGTAATATTACCCTCAAGGTTTCCGAAGGCTGGGGCAAGCTGATCTCCAAAACACTTAAAAGTATGCTGACCAAGAATCTGCGATCCAAGCTTGCTGCTCTCCTAATTATGAGTCAGGTAAATGAATTTCGTAAGAAAATGGACTATAAGGAATATGGCGGAGCACCGCTTTTGGGCGTTATTAAGCCTGTAATCAAAGCCCATGGCTCCTCTGACGCCAAGGCCTTCAAAAATGCCATTCGTCAGGCCTGTGTTTTTTCCAAGAGCGATATGATTCGCGGAATCGAAAACTATCTGGCTCAGGAATAAAAAACTTGACATTTTTCAGCAAAATAGGTAGTATATATTGTAGTAATTAAATGCAAACCATTTTTATGAAAGGAACTATTCATCATGTTTGAAAAAGTAAAAGCAATTGTTGTTGATCAGTTGAGCATCTCTGATCCCGATATCATTACCATGGAAACCACCTTGGAGGATTTGGGTGCTGATTCTTTGGATATGGTTGAAGTAATCATGTCGATTGAGGATGAATTTGATGTTCAGATCAAGGATGAGGATTTAGAAACCTTAAAGACTGTTCGCGACCTGATTGAATATATCAGCAAATAATGTCGAATTTAAAGCAGCTTCAAATCAAAATCGGCTATACATTCCGCAATGAATCCCTTCTCCGCCATGCCCTTGCCCATTCCAGCTATGCCAATGAGCATCGCCGCGAAATTCCGGGCTCAAATGAGCGGCTTGAATTTTTAGGTGATTCGGTTTTGGGATTGATCGCTGCCGAATATCTTTTTGAGCATTTTCGGCGTTTTCCCGAAGGGCAGCTCACCAAACTGCGTGCGCAGCTTGTTTGCGAAGGTTCTCTCTTTCATTTTGCCGAAGAAATCGGGCTGGGAGAGTATCTATTGCTCGGCCATGGCGAAGAGCTCTCCGGCAGCCGCAATCGCCCATCCATTGTTTCGGACGCCTTTGAGGCTCTTCTTGCGGCGATCTATCTGGATGGCGGTCTGAAAGCAGCCAAGGCCTTTGCCCTCCCCTTTTTGGAGCGAGGAGCGGAGGCTATCAGCGCGCGGCCCAAAACATTTGATTTCAAAACAACACTGCAGGAAATTGCCCAGCAAAATCCGGGCGAGTTGATTCGCTACGAGCTCATTTCTTCCAATGGGCCGGACCACGCCAAGACCTTTGAGGTTCATTGCTATCTCAATAGCAATCTTCTCGGTAAAGGCTGCGGAAAAAGCAAAAAAGAGGCAGAGCAGAATGCCGCCAAGGAGGCTCTTCGGTTGATGGGCGAAAATCAAGAATAAAAAAACACCGCAATTTCAATGAAATTGCGGTGTTTTTTATTTAATCAAATTTAATACCGAGGTCAATACTTCTGTTACTGTTTGCTCTCGTATCTCGCTTCGATTTCTGCAATCAAAAAGTTCAAGGCGGTGTGCGATGCATTGACCTGCATAAGAAACAGCAAAATACACCAAGCCAACAGGCTTTTCTGCACTCCCGCCGCCGGGTCCGGCAATGCCGGTGATGCCGATTCCGATATCAGCCCCGCTGAGACAGCGAACACCATCAGCCATTTGACAGGCGACCTCCTCGCTCACTTCCCCATACTGCCTGATCGCATCCATAGAAACGCCCAAAATACGATGCTTAATCGCGCCACTATAAGATACTATTCCGCATTCAAACGCCGATGAAGCGCCGGGCTGATCGGTAATATACTTTGAAAGCAAGCCGCCGGTACAGGATTCAGCCTGGGAAATTTGGAGATTTTTCTCCAATAATAGCGCAACAAGCTTTGCAGCCAATTTATTATTCAACATTTGAAACACCTGTTAAATTAATGATTTTCCGCGGACATTTATCGGAGCAGATACCGCAGCCAACACATTTTTCATAATCAATCAGAGAAACATTTCCCGCAACATGGATCGCCCCCTCAGGGCAATTCTTTTCGCAGATTTTACAGCCAATACATCCAACATTACAAGCTTCGCGGGTACGCGCACCTTTATCTTTATTGGAACAATTCACCAAAATCTTGCTTGCACGAGGCACCATCTCAATAACATTTTTAGGACACGCCTCAAGGCAAATGCCGCAACCAACGCAGGCATCGCGATCCACTACAGCAACTCCATTTTCAACGCTGATAGCGTTATGAGGGCATTTTTTAATGCAATTACCAAATCCAAGGCAGCCGTATTGGCAGGTCATATAGCCGCCCAGCAAGCGGCTTGCCGCAAGGCAATCGTTCATTCCATAATAGATGTATTTTTTATTAGCAAAATCATCGGTACCCTGGCAACGAATATGCGCCACCATTTCAACCGTTTCCTCAACCTTTCCGCCCATAAGCTCTGCAATAGCGGAAGCCCCTTCCATTTTGGCGCCGGGGCATAAGCTGCAGGAAGCCTCGCCCGAAATAATTGCATCCGCATAATTGGCGCAGCCTGCATAGCCGCATCCGCCGCAATTGGCGCCGGGCAAAATTTCAAGAATCTTCCCTTTTCTTTCATCTTCTTTTACATGGAAAACATTTCCGGCAATGCTTAAAGCAGCGCCAAAAATCAAGCCCATAATTCCAAGAGCAAGAAACGCTTTTAACAAATCAATCATCATACCAACCCCTCCTTATAACGAAAGGCCGTTAAAGCCAAGAAAACCAAACGAAAGGAGCGCAGCTGTAATCAAAGCGATCGGAAAGCCCTGAAATACCTTCGGAATATCGCAGGATTCATCAATTCTTTCACGAACTAAGGAAAATACCCAGATTGCAAGCGTAAAGCCAATAGCGGTAAAAATAGCGCTCATAAAGGCATATAGGAAATTATAGCCATCTTGAATGTTGGTAAGGCAAATACCCAAAACCGCGCAGTTGGTAGTAATCAGCGGAAGATAAATGCCAAGTGCATTATAAAGGGAGGGCAGCAGCTTTTTCAAAGCCATTTCCACCAATTGAACCAGTGCGGCAATTACGAGAATAAATGCGATCGTTTGCAAATATTCCAGATCAAAAGGAACTAAAACAAGATGATAAATCCCATAGGTAACGATGGAGGCAATACCCATAATAAAAGTTACCGCCATGCCCATTCCAAGCGCGGTATCGCTCTTTTTAGAAACTCCAAAGAAGGGGCAGCAGCCCATAAATTGGGAGAGAACAACATTTTCTATCAAAATAGCATTGATTGCAAAGGCCAAAATGGTACCAAAATTAAATCCGGCCATTATTGATCCCCTCCCTTCTTGCGATTAACAAGGAACTGCGCTCCCGCAATAACAAAGCCAAGCGCCAAAAATCCGCCGGCAGGCAGAGCAAAAATCGAAAGCGGTGCAACACCGCCGAAAATCTTGAAACCCAAAATGGTACCATTGCCGAGGATTTCGCGAATCGTGCCAAGAATGGCAAGGGCAAAGGTAAAACCAAGACCCATGGTAAGCCCATCCATAAAGCTGGGAAGTACCTTGTTTTTGGAAGCAAAGCTTTCAGCCCGCGCCAAAATAATACAATTTACAACAATCAAAGGAATAAAAACGCCGAGCGCATTATAAATACTGTTAAAATATGCTTCCAGAAGCATATCAACCAACGTAACAAAGCCCGCGATAATGACAATATATGATGCAATCCGAATTTTTTCGGGAATGAATTTTCTCAACAGAGAAATCAAAACGTTCGAGCAAATCAATACAAAGGTTGCCGAAAGGCCCATGCCGATTGCATTGATCAAAGAGGTTGAGGTCGCCAAGGTAGGACACATACCAAGCAATTGAATTAAAACGGGATTATCGGTAATGATCCCCGCTTTAAAATATTCTCTCATTTTCAAATCAGCCAACCTCCTTTTCATACGCTTTAACCGCTTCAAGCGCAGCATTTACGCCATTTAAATATGCAGAGGAGGAAATGGAGGCGCCCGAAATAACCTGCGCTTCATTTTTTCCTTTCGGCGTGGTTTTTACAATGGAAACCGGATCGGTAATTCCATAGATGCTCTCGCGGAAGGCGCGATCACTCTCCACTTTCATACCAATACCGGGCGTATCGGAAATAGAAAGAATTTCAACCCCCGAAACCGCACCATCGATAATGGAAACAAGCATATCAATTGCATTGGAATATCCGCTCGGCATCACCTGAACACAATAGCCAAACTTCTCCCCTGCCTGATCCTTTGCCTCATAAACTGCCGCAACAGGCACCATTGTATTACCAATCTGAATCTCTTGCTCAAAATCCTCCAAAGCAACAAAGGTATCAGCGTCTTCAATCAAAACTCGCAACGACTGATCCAGCCGATCCTTGGCTGATTGGGCAATGATTGGTGAGGTAAAATAATTTGCAGCCGCAAGAGCAACAGCAACAACCGCAGAAATCGCAAATAAAGTCAACGCCATGCGTAGCAAATCAAATTTAACGCTTTTTGAATTTGAAGACATGACGCTCACCTCCAAAATTTAAAGGAATGGTTTTCTTATCAATAAAGCTCGCGAAGCAATTCATCAAAAGAATTGCAAAAGATACACCCTCCGGATATCCGCCAAAATAACGAATAAATACTGTAATCAGGCCGCAACCGATACCATAAATAATTCTGCCCAAAGGAGTAATCGGGCTGGTTGAATAATCGGTTGCCATAAAGAAAGCACCCAGAAACAAACCACCGTTACATATATGATAAAGCATATATTGAACCGCAGAAATATCATGATAGCGCGGAAAAAGAAGCGTAATCAAAGCAACAGTCCCAATGAAGGAAACAGGAATATGCCAGGTAATGATGCGTTTATAAATCAAGAATAATCCACCCAGCAAAATCAAAGCTGCACCGGTTTCTCCCAAACAGCCGCCAACATTGCCCAGAAAACAATCCGCAATCGAAAATTTATCGGTAATGGTTACCAGCTCGCCCGAACTGTTTTTTAGATATTCCAAAGGTGTCGCGGAGGAAATACCATCAAATGGCATAACCCAATTGCCGCTCATAAAAGGCGAAAAGGATAAGAAAAGGAAAATGCGCCCTGCTATTGCAGGATTAAAAACATTCTTTCCCAGGCCACCAAACAGCATTTTAACAACCATAATTGCAAAAAGCGCGCCGATAGGCGGCAACCAAAGCGGCGCCGTTACCGGAAGGTTGAAGGCCAGCAGAAGCCCTGTTACCAGAGCGGAGCAATCGTGAATGGTTTGCTTCTTTTTAGCCAATAAATTATAAAGATATTCAAATAAAACGCAGGATGCCATGCTAATTAACATCATCAACGCCGCGCGCCATTTGAAATAAATGACTGCGCCAACCGCTGCAGGAGCAAGTGCAACCAAAACATAGCTCATGATTTTTGCTACTGTACGATGATCTTTGGAATGCGGCGATGATGAAACAATTAATTCACTCACGCTTTCTTACCTCCCACATTATGTTTCTTCATCTCATTGACCTTTTGTTTGCCGATTCGCATATATTGGATCAAGGGAATCTTTGCGGGGCAGGTAAAGGAGCAGCAGCCGCATTCAATACAATCGCCTGCATGCATTTTTTCAACAAGATCAAATTTTTCATTCTTAACATATTGAGCAATATAGCTGGGAACCAGCTGCATAGGGCAAGCTGAAACGCAGCTTCCGCATCGTATGCAACTAACATCCCGATCGATGGTCAGCTGAGATTTTGTCATACAAATCAGGCCGGAAGTGCCTTTAATAACAGGCGCATCCAAAGAATATTGCGCAGTTCCCATCATCGGGCCACCCATAATCAGCTTTCTTGTTGTAGGCTTATACCCAAAATAATCCAACACTGCCGAAAACGGGGTTCCTAAACGAACATAAGCATTTCCTGTACGCTCCACACCATGACCTGCAACGGTAACAATTCGCCGCATCAAAGGCGCACCGTTGATAATCGCGCGATAAATCGCAATCACAGTATCTACATTCAACACAAGACATCCAACATCAGCAGGCAACTTGCCGGAAGGAACAACTCGACCGGAAACAGCACGTATTAGCTGCTTTTCGCCCCCCTGAGGATATTTGGTTTTTAAGATTACAACCTTGATTTTACTCTTTGCCAGCCGCTTGATCAAAAGAGAAATGGCATCCGGCTTATTATTTTCAATGCCGATATACATGGAAGACGCGCCCATAATATAGCGAACAATTTGCAGGCCACCGATCAGCTCGTCTGTAGCCTCCAAGATAACGCGATGATCGCTGGAAAGATAGGGCTCGCATTCCGCAGCATTAATAATAACCGTATCAACTCTGCCAAGTCCGGAGGAAAGCTTAATATGAGTAGGAAATGCGGCTCCACCCATGCCAACAATCCCGGCCTCTTTGATCATATCAATCAATTCTTCGGGCGTTTTGGTTTTATAATCAGAGCAAGCCTCTTGGAAGCATTCTGCTCTGTTATCTTCAAAATCATTTTCAATGATAATAGAAGGGATTCGATTACCGGTAGGATGATCCCAATCACAGATCTTCTTAACCGTACCCGAAACCGTTGCATGAATCGGAGCAGATACTGCAGCGGTGGATTCCGCAATCTTTTGCCCCATCCGCACATAATCCCCAACCTTAACAATCGGCTCACAAATTGCGCCGATATGCTGCAAAAGCGGATAAATCATTTCCTTTTGCGGTGCAACGACCTCGATTGGTTTGGAACGAGTATTTTTATGGGGAGTCGGATGGACGCCGCCTTCAAAGCGATGGATCCAGTTCAAGCGCATTCCATACCATACTGCTTTGAAATCGATATCGCTTCCCAAAATTGAAAAGACAGCTACCAAAAAAGCTAACAAGAAATGATAATAAATTCCAAGCGGTATCTGCAAAAAGACCTTTACTTCGGAATTCACCAATTCACTGCCGTTTTGATAAAGTTCTCGATTAATCGAAAAATAAACGATAAACAAAATCAAGTAAACAATCATAAATATGATAGATCCAATAAAGATGGAGCGTTTCCCTCCCGGATTCTTGGACCATTGCAAAATCAATCCGCAAACATAACAGATCATTCCAACATAAAATAAAAGCATCATTACATAAAGCACCTTACCAAAAAGGCTGAAGGAACTCAAAATGCTTTCAAAATATTTTTCAATCCCACCCAATTCGGAAAAGATCGAAAACAACATCCTTTTTTCTCCGCCATAAGTAGCCAACGGGTTTAACGCAGGAATAAACGCCGAAATTATGGTTACCAGCGAAAGCAATTGAACGTAAAAAAGATGGGTTTTAAAACAACCGAAAATCTTTTTCATCCTCATTCTCCTTAGATATATCCGAAAATCATATTTACGGATTTTTTGCTGTAACTACAAAGTTACACTGATTAATTATAGCACTTTTCTGTCGAATCTGCAATATATTTTTATAATATAAAATGAAAACATAGCATATTGCAATGCAATATGCGGTATTTTATTAATCTTTTTTAAATTTAAATTTACGTTCCTGCCCTTTTAGCAGCCGCTTTATATTTTCTGCATGCAAAATCACAAGCATTATAGCAAGCGCCGCCAGGCAAACGACAACAAACCAACGATTGGCAATATTATCGCGACAGATAAAAAACATTGTGATAGGTCCGGAAATTGCACCAAGCATTGAGCCAAGGGAAACAAATCGAGTGGTAGCAACTATAAGGATAAACAGAGCAACCGCCACCGCAAAGCATCGCCAATCAACAACAAACAATACCATTGCAACAACCGTTACTGCTTTGCCTCCCCGAAAACCGAAATACAGAGGAAAAGCATGCCCCATCGAACAGAAAAATCCGCTGAAGGCAACCATTGCCTGCCAATATTCCTCATCCGCAAAAATCAGCCGAACCGCGATCAAGGGAATCAATGTTTTCAAAAAATCCCCAAACATCGTAATAAAGCCTGCGGCCGGCCCAAACGCCCGCACCATATTAGTGGCCCCCGCATTACCGGAGCCCGAATCTCGAACATCTTTTTTTAATATTTTAGAAATCAATATCGAGCAATTGATGCTACCTATCAAATAGGAGACAATTCCGATACCGATAATAACCAAAACAAAGACAAAGGTATCCATTAGGTATCTCCTCTCTCTCGTATTATAAAACGAATCGGGGTTCCTTTAAAACCAAAAGTATCGCGGATACGATTTTCCAAGTATCGCTGATATGAAAAATGAAACAGATCTTTTCTGTTCACAAAGAAAACAAAGGTAGGCGGCTGGGTAGAGGCTTGAGTCATATAATAAATTTTCAATCGGCGCCCTTTATCTGAGGGAGGCTGAACCCGCGCGGTTGCTTCATTCAGAACATCATTAAGCATTCCGGTAGAAATCCGCCGTTTATTTTCTTCTGCTGCATCCCTTACCGCAGCCATCAGCTGAGGCAAGCGCTGCCCCTCTTTAGCAGAAATAAAAATAATGGGTGCGAACGCCATAAAAGCAAGATCATGCTGAATGGACTTGCGAAGATTTTCCATCGTATTGGTCTCTTTTTCAATCGCATCCCATTTATTTACAGCAACAACCAACGCTTTTCCCTGATCATTGGCATAGCCTGCAATTTTAGTATCCTGCTCAGTTACACCCTCAGCGGCATCCAGCATAATTACACAAACATCAGCCCGTTCTACCGCCATATAGGAGCGAATAACACTATATTTTTCTACCGCCTCTTCCACCTTTTTCTTCTTGCGAATTCCCGCGGTATCAATCAGCATAAAATCGCCGGCTTCCGAGCTATAAAGGGCGTCTACCGCATCGCGTGTAGTTCCGGGAATATTTGAAACAATGCAACGTTCTTCTCCCAAAAGGCGATTGATCAGGGAGGATTTGCCAACATTCGGCTTACCTAAAAGGGCAACCTTAATGGCCTTTTCTTCCTCTTCCTCCCCCTCATCAAAAGTAAGATGCTTAAAAATCTCATCCAAAAGATCGCCGGTGCCGCTGCCATGAACCGCAGAAACTGCAATCGGATCTCCCAGACCAAGATTAAAGAATTCATAAAACTCCATCGGCGGCGCGCCAAGCTGGTCCACCTTATTTACGCAAAGAACGATCGGCTTTCCGGAACGATGAAGCATATTGGCAATTTCGCAATCATCTGCAGTAAGGCCTGTCTTAATATCGGTTAAAAAAACGATACAATCAGCCGTGTCAATCGCCATTTCGGCCTGCCGGCGCATCTGGGTCAATATAATATCTTCCCGCGCAGGCTCAATACCGCCTGTATCGATCATTAAAAATGTTTTAGCGCGCCATTCGACATTTGCGTAAATGCGATCACGAGTAACGCCCGGCGTATCTTCAACAATAGAAAGACGCTCGCCGGCCAATTTATTAAATAATGCACTCTTGCCGACATTTGGCCGCCCAACAATCGCAACAACAGGCATTCTCATACTATCACCTCGCTAAAATTTTCTCCAATAAATCATATCCGTCATTCATTGTAACACCGATAGGGCGCTGCAATTTGTCGGAAACTGTATCCAAAGTTATACTATCCAAAAACATATCCTGCTCCGCGCGCAGCATACTGCTCGGAATCAGCAAGCGCTCGGGTAATTCTTTTCCTTTCAGCTGTTTTAAAATATCCGTCCCCGTAATCAGGCCGGAAACAGTAATTTTATTGCCGAAGAAATCGTTAATAATCGGATAAATTTTAAAATTCAGCCCTTTAAAGCGCGCCTGAATCATCTCCAAAAGATGCTTCATATAATCCGCCGCCAAAACACCGGTAATGATGCCGACCTCACGCGCAAGCGCATCGCCGCGCTCTTGCGCCAAAGCATCCTGTAGTTCCTGCTCTAAGGAGCGCATCAGACCAACCCCGTTTTCAATCTGAGGGTATCCATCATATTCCTCTTCGGAGGGAAGCGGCAAATCCGCCAAAACATAGAATTCATCCGATGCATAGCAGCCTGCCACCCCATATTCCCTTCGATGCGCTGCGCCGATTTCCTCAACAATCGAAATCACCTCGCGCGCATCTTCCTTATTAAAGGGCTCCAGCGGATATAATCCATCGCGATGATCCGAAATGCCAACAGGAACAACGCTTGTGCTCCGAACAAACGGCGCTAATGCCGCAAGATCCAAAAGCGACTTTCGCAAGTTTTCCCCATCATTGATCCCTTTGCACAAAACAATTTGGCAATTCATCTCAATCGATGCTTCATAGAAATGTTTCAAAATCTCATTAATCTGCGCCGCATTGGGATTAGCCATCATTTTAACACGCAATTCAGGGTCTGTGGTATGAACCGAGATATTAATCGGTGAAATACGCATATCAATAATACGCTGTAAATCCTCTTCCGATAAATTGGTAAGGGTAATATAATTTCCCATCAAAAAGGAAAGCCGCGCATCATCATCTTTAAAATAAAGCGTTTCCCGCAGGCCTTTGGGCAATTGATCAATAAAACAGAAAATACATTTATTCTTGCATCCGCGCTGCTGATCCATCAAATACTCTTCAAAATCAAGACCCAGCGGCTCTTCGCTTTCTTTTTCAATTTCAAAAAGGATCGGCTCTCCATCCACTTCCATCAAGAGGGATAGCTCTGAAGATGCTTCATAAAACATATAATCGATCACATCCCGAATAGGATGCCCATTCATTTCCAGCAAACGATCTCCCGGCTTAATACCGAGCTCTTCTGCCAAGGAATCCGCCGTAACCGCAGTTACTAATGAAGCCATTTTTGCGCTCCCCCTTTCGAATGTGATAATAGAAAGAAAGAGAAGGCGGGTACGGCCTTCTCTTTCATCAACTTAAAGCTTTTATTCTGCGGAAGCTTCTTCAGCAGCAGGAGCCTCAGCCTTGGGAGCAACCTCAGCCTTGGGAGCAACCTCGGCCTTAACTGCGATTTTGCCATCCTTAACAGAAAGATCAGCGTTTACATAGCCGCACTCAGGGCAAGCCTTATGAGGAGCCTTGAGGGTATGGCACTGGGGACACTCTGCCAAAGCGGGAGCGTTCAGCTTCCATACGCTGCTTCTTCTCTTATCTCTTCTTGCTTTCGAAACCTTTCTCTTGGGTACTGCCATTTTTACTTACCTCCATTTATGATACCATTTTAAACAATATTAATGCCGTTTTCGGCGCTTAAGCCTCGCAATCGCAGCTTTCAACATTCAGATTGCATCCACAAATAGGGCAAAGCCCTTTACAATCTTCATCGCAAAGAAAACGATCGGGAAACTCAAGAATGATCTGATTTTTCGCCTCATCTTCAGGAACAAAAATAAAACGATCATCAATCAGAATTGTATCCTCATCCTCTTTCAAGGGATCGGTAATCATTCGGCGGCGATTTTTAATATGCATCTCTCCGCAAACAGGCGCCAAGCACCTACAGCAAAAACTTTCATATTCATAATCGATTGCCGTTTCGCAGTAAACCAGACCGTATTTTGCTTCGATCGAAAAGCATACCTTCGGTGCACTTGGAAAATGCGCCAAGGAATAAAGCTCATCCTCCTCCGAAATCGGAAGAGAAAATTCGATCGTTTTTTCAAAACGATCCAAGGTAAATGCATCTTTCAGATTGATTTTCATAATGCTCCTTTATAAAAGGAAAAACCAACAGCAGATAATATTATAATGATAAATCACCCGCTTGTCAACAAATATTTTTCCTT
>JAZQDS010000084.1:0-29349 GCA_045546895.1 Eubacteriales bacterium
TTTGAATGTGAATCTACCGAGGAAGGTACCTTATTGGAAATCTTCTTTCAGGATGGGGACGAGGTTCCCTGCCTGATGAATGTTTGCGCGGTAGGTAATCCCGGCGAGGATTGCTCCGCGCTGCGCCCTGCTGAGGCTGCCGGCGAGGAAGCCCCCGCAGCTCCCGCCGAGGAAGCGCCCGCGGCTGCTCCTGCTGCAGCTCCCGCAGCTCCCGCAGCGGAAAGCACCGCTGTTGCCGGCGAGAAATCCGCGGTTTCCCCCCGCGCCAAGAAGCTGGCTGAGCGCGCAGGCGTTGATGCCTCGCTCGCTACTCCTACCGGCCCCAACGGCCGGATCATCGAGCGCGATATCCGCAATCTGATGGAAAATCCTGTTGCCGCCGCTGCTCCCGCTGCTGCCGCAGCGCCTGCCGCGCCCGAAGCGGAATTCGAGGATATCAAATTCAGCGGGATTCGCAAGGCGATCAGCAAATCGATGGTTACTTCTCTTTCCACCATCCCTCAGCTGACCCACAATACTTCCTTCGATGCTTCCAATATTCTTGCCTATAGAAAGCAGCTCAAGGCTTCCGAGGGCGAATGTGCAGGCATCACCTTGGGCGATATTGTGCTTTATGCCGTTTCCCGTACCCTCAAGAATTATCCCGATCTGAATGCCCATATGCTGGATGATACTACCATCCGCCGCTTCAAGAGCGTAAATCTGGGCGTTGCGGTCGATACCCCCCGCGGCCTGATGGTTATTACCATCTTCAATGCCGATCAGAAGAGCCTGCTGGAGATCTCCAAAGAGGTTAAAGAGCTTGCCGCCGCTTGCCGCGAAGGCAATATCAGCCCCGATAAGCTCGCAGGCGCAACCTTTACCGTATCCAATCTGGGCAGCATGGGTGTTGAATCCTTTACCCCTGTAATCAATCCGCCCCAGACCGGTATCCTCGGCGTTTGCGGTACCACCGAGCGGATCCGCAAGGGCAAGGATGGCGCGATCGCTACCTATCCCGCAATGGGCCTCAGCCTGACCTATGATCATCGCGCTGTTGACGGTACTCCCGCCGCCCGCTTCCAAAAGGAGCTGGGTCAGGCTCTGGAGCAGTTTACTGTTTTGCTCGCTAAGTAAAAGGAGAAATAACGATGGAACTTTTTGATGTTTTGGTTTTGGGCGGCGGCCCCGGCGGATATCTTTGCGCCGAGCGCGCTGCGCAAAATGGCTTGAAGGCAGCGGTTTTTGAAAAGAAAGCGCTGGGCGGTACCTGCTTGAATGAGGGCTGTATCCCCACCAAGACCCTGCTGAATTCCTCTAAAATGTATCGCCACGCCAAGGAAAGCGCCGCTTTCGGCGTTACCGCGGAAGGCGTTACCTATGATCACGCAATGGTGATCGACCGCAAGGATCAGGTTGTTAAGGCGCTGGTCGGCGGTGTCGGCGCGACCATGAAGGCGAATAAGGTTACGGTTGTTACCGCCAATGCGGTGGTAAAGGGTCGCGGCGAAAATGGCTTTATGGTAGAAGCCGATGGGGTAATCTATGAGGGCAAGAAGCTGGTAATCGCTTCCGGCTCCGAGACCGTTGTCCCCCCCGTTCCCGGCCTGAAGGAAGGGCTGGAGAGCGGCTTTGTTGTTACCAATCGCGAAGTTTTGGATGAGAAAACCCTGCCGAAGGAGCTGGTTGTTATCGGCGGCGGCGTTATCGGCCTTGAGATGGCTTATTATTTCGCAAGCGTTGGCGTAAAGGTTACCGTTATTGAAATGATGCCCAAGATCGCGGGCGCTACCGATCCCGAAATCTGCAAGGTATTGACCGATGCTTTTGAAAAGCGCGGCATGGTATTTAAGCTTTCCTGCAAGGTGCTGGAAGTAAAGAAGGATGGCGTTGTTTACGAAGAAAACGGCGAAAAGAAGGAGCTTGCCTGCGATAAGGTATTGCTTTCCGCCGGCCGTAAGCCCGCTACCGCCGGCATCGGCCTTGAAACCCTGCAGCTGGAAATGGATCGCGCTGCGGTTAAGACCGATCGCCATCTTTGCACCAATGTTTCCGGCGTTTATGCCATCGGCGATTGCAACGGCAAGCTGATGCTCGCCCATACCGCCTATCGCGAGGCGGAGGTTGCTGTAAACCATATGCTCGGCAAGGCCGATGAGATGCGCTATGATGTGATCCCCTCGGTTATTTATACTGATCCCGAGGTTGCCAGCGTTGGCTATTCCAAGGAAGGCGCCGAAGAGGCCGGTATGAAGGTAAAGGAAATCAAGCTTCCGATGTCCTATGCGGGCCGCTATCTGGCGGAGACCAACGGCGGCAAGGGCTTTATCAAGCTGGTGGTTGATACCGATCGCAATCGTTTGGTAGGCTGCCATATGGTAGGCTCCTATGCTTCTGAAATTATTATGACGGTTACGATGATGATCGATACCGAGCTGACCCCTGCCCGCCTGCAGAAGCTGGTATTCCCCCATCCCACCGTTGTTGAGATCATTCGCGAAGCGATTTTTCATATCTGATCATAAAATCTTTTAAGGAGGAAATTTAAAATGCCTAAAAGCTTATATGTTGAGCCCGCTGAAGTCCGCGCAGCCGGTAAGGTGGAGTTCAAAGACATCCCTGTAAACCAATATAATAAGTCTGTTAAGGACGAGCTGAAGAGCGGTAAGTATACCAAAGAGGATCTGATCCGCATCTTCCGCGACATGACTGTTTTGCGTGAGTTTGAAACCATGCTGAACCTGATCAAGACTCAGGGCTCTTATAATGGAATCGATCATACATATCCCGGCCCTGCCCACCTTTCTACCGGTCAGGAAGCTGCCTGCGTTGGTCAGGCTTATCTGCTGGATGAGAACGATTTTGCCTTCGGCTCCCATCGTTCCCATTCCGAAATTCTTGCCAAGGCGCTCTCTACCATCAATAAGATGAGCGATGAGCAGCTGATGGATGTTATGGAAAACTTCCTGGAAGGCAAGTGCTTGCGTTCTACCCAGAAGCTGGGCGAATGCAAGGATGTAAAGGAGCTGGCCATCCGCTTTATCCTTTACGGTACGCTCTCCGAGATCTTTGCCCGCGAGACCGGCTTCCATATGGGTATGGGCGGCTCCATGCACGCCTTCTTCCTGCCCTTCGGTATCTATCCCAACAACGCGATTGTTGGCGGCTCCGGCACCATCTCTACCGGTGCGGCGCTCTTTAAGAAGATCAATAATAAGAAGGGTATCGTTGTTTGCAATGTTGGCGATGCTGCCATGGCCCGCGGCCCTGTTTGGGAAGCTTTGAACTTTGCTGCCATGGATCAGTATAAGAATCTTTGGGAATCCCATAACGATGGTATGCCCATCCTCTATAATATCTTCAATAACTCCTACGGTATGGGCGATCAGACCCGCGGCGAGACCATGGGTCAGGATCGGATGTCCAGAATTGCATCCGGCGTAAGCCCCACCCAATTCCATGCCGAGACGGTTGATGGCTATAATCCGCTGGCGGTGATCGATGCAATGGAGCGTAAGCTGGAGCTGCTGCGCAACGGTCAGGGTCCTGTTATGCTGGAAACCGTTACCTATCGCTATTCCGGCCACTCTGTTTCCGATCAGAACGCTTATCGGACCAAGGAAGAGATCGATGCCTGGAAGGAAATCGATCCCCTGCTGACCTATCCCGCAAAGCTGGTTGAGGCCGGCGTTATGACGCAGGAAGAGGTAGATGCGATCCTGAAGGAAACCTCCGATCGTATGACCATGATCTGCAAGGCAGCTGCCGATCCCGAAATCAGCCCCTATTGCGATTTCAAGAAGGATCCCGCGGTTGTTGAGCGTCTGATGTATTCCAATGAGATTGTTGAGAAATTCGATGATCGCGAGCCCGAATTCACCGTTCCCAAGGAAGAGGCCGAGGGCTATAAGAAGATCAAGAGCAAGATCCGCAACGTTGTTGATGAAAACGGCAAGCCCGTTTCCAAGATGAAGATGTATAACCTGCGCGATGCCCTTTCCGAGGTTATTTATGATCGCTTCTATGAGGATCCCACTCTGGTTGCCTATGGTGAAGATTGCCGCGATTGGGGCGGCGCCTTCGCTGTTTACCGCGGAATGATGGATGCTCTGCCCCATAGCCGCCTCTTCAATTCCCCGCTGGCCGAGGGCGCCATTGTTGGTACCGCGGTTGGCTATGCCCTTTCCGGCGGCCGCGCTTTGGTTGAGCTGATGTATGCCGATTTCATCGGCTGCGCCGGCGATGAAATCTTCAATCAGATGTCTAAATGGCAGGCAATGTCTGCCGGCATTTTGAAGATGCCTGTTGTTTTGCGCGTATCGGTTGGCTCCAAATACGGCGCTCAGCATAGCCAGGATTGGACCGCTCTTTGCGCCCATATCCCCGGCCTGAAGGTTTGCTTCCCCGCAACTCCTTGGGAAGCCAAGGGCTTGATGGAATCCGCTCTGAAGGGTACCGACCCTGTTGTATTCTTTGAAAGCCAGAGAATTTATGATGTTGGCGAGCAGTTCCATGAGGGCGGCGTTCCCGCCGAGCGTTATGAGATTGCCTTCGGCGATGTCAATAAGGTTCGCGATGGTAAGGATGTTACCATTATCACCCTCGGCGCCGCTCTTTATCGCGCAATGGATGCTGCAAAGATCCTGAGCGAGAAATACGGCATGGAGGCCGATGTAATCAACCTGCATTCCTTGGTTCCCTTGGATTATACCAAGCTGGCTGAATCCGTTCGTAAGACCGGTCGTGTGGTTCTGGTATCCGATGCTTGCGCCCGCGGCTCCTTCATGAACGATGTTGCTGAAAATCTGACCGAGCTTTGCTTCGATGATCTGGATGCGCCTCCGGTTGTTGTTGGCGCGCGCAACTGGATCACCCCGCCCTTCGAATTTGATGAATTCTTCTTCCCGCAGGCGGGCTGGATTGTGGATGCAATCCATGAGAAGCTGGTTCCCCTGCCCGGCCATACCGTTGAAAACGGCTGCACCGAGGCAGAAGCCTATCGCAGAGCGAAGCTGGGCGTATAATGAAAATTCAACGAACGGCAAACGCGGGCGTTTTGCTGGAGCTGGACGGCGTTACCTTCTTGCTGGACGGCATCTGCCCGCCCTATCCCCCCTATTTGGGGACTCCCCCGCAGCTGCGGGCGGAGCTTTCGGCGGAATTTCCCGATGTTCTGGCGTTCACCCATCGGCATCCCGATCATTACGATGAAAGCTATGCCGCGCTTTATGCGGAAAAGACACTCAGGCCCGTTTACGAGCCTGAGTGCTCTCTTTTTGGGGCGCTTCGGGGGGTGCGCTGGCAGGGAATTGCCAGCCGCCATATCGGCAAGGCGGAGATTGCCCATGCAAGCTATATCATTGAGGGAAGTAAATGCATCTGGTTTCTGGGCGATGCATCCCCGCTCTTTTGGAAGGGGCGGGGGGAGCTGCCGCGGCCCGATATTGCCATTATTAATTATGCCTACGCCATGAGCCCCGCCTCCTGGCGCATTACCAAGGAATGGGGTGCCGAGCGGAATTTGCTTTTGCATCTGCCGCCTCGCGATCAGGATGAATACGGCCTTTGGCCTGCGGTAGAGCAAACAACGCAGGGCGATCCGAGCCTGATCATCCCCGCAATCGGCGAAACCATTATTTTATAAAGGATAGAAACCTTATGAAAACAACATTGATTCTTGTTCGCCATGGTGAGAGCGAAGCCAATCATCATAAGATTTTCGCCGGCTGGTATGATGCCCCGCTTCATGCCAATGGTATTAAGCAGGCGGAACAAACGGCGGAATATATTGCCGAAAATTATAAAATCGAAAAGGTATATGCCAGCGACTTATTACGCGCTTGGCGCACCGGCGAAATCATTGCCGCCCGATCGGGGGTAGAGATCGTTGCCGAGCCTGCGCTGCGGGAGATCCGCGCGGGAGAATGGGATGGCATTCCCTTTGATGTGATCGAGAAGCAATATGCCGAGGATTTCAAGATCTGGCGGCAGGATACCGGAAATTCCCGCCCCACCGGCGGAGAATCGGTAAAGGAGCTGGGCGCGCGGGTTATGGCGGCGCTTACGCGCCTTGCCGAGGAAAATGCGGGCTGTACCATCGGCATCGCAACCCATGCGACCCCCATTCGCGTTATGCGCACGATGATTGCGGGAGTTGGCTGGGATGAGATGATGAAAATCTCTTGGGTTTCCAATGCTTCGGTAACGATGATGGAATATGAAAACGGAAAATGGCAGGTGCCTTTGATCGGCGAGGATGCCCATCTCGGCGCGCTGGCCACCCGCCTGCCGGCGAATGTTTAATAGGGTAAGCAAGCGGTTGCCTTGCATAAAAGGGATTAAAAAGAACAGGAGAAAATGAAATGAAAAGCGAAGTTCGGAAAAGCGATGGATTGGATTATTACTATCGCTATCCTGCCCATTATGAAGAGGGCGAAAAATATCCCGTTATTCTCTATTTGATCGGCGCGGGCTCCCGCGGGCAGAGCGCTGCCGATATGGTGGATAATATCTTTATGAAGGAAGCGGAGCAGTATCCCGATTTCCCCTTCTTTGTTGTTGCCCCCGCCTGCCCCGAAAAGGAAACCTGGTATGATCATCTGGCGGAATTAAAGGCTCTGGTGCGGCGGCTGGCGCAGCAGCCGGAGATTGATGCCGAGCGGATCTATGGCTATGGTATGAGCATGGGCGGCTATGGTATCTGGCAGCTTGCGATGAGTATCCCCGAATACTTCGCCGCCATTGTTCCCATCTGCGGCGGCGGGATGTATTGGAATGCGGGGCGGCTGGTGAATGTTCCTGTTTGGGCGCATCATGGCGCGCTGGATCAGACCGTCTTGCCCGAGGAATCCCAAAAGATGGTGGATGCGGTCAATAAAAAAGGCGGCAACGCCAAATTGACCATTTATCCCGATTATGCCCATAATTCCTGGATCCCCACCTACCGCAATCCCGAGGTATTTGAATGGTTGCTGGAGCAGCGTAATCAAAATGCAAAGGAACTGATTGATCTGGAAAGAAATACCGAGATTTACGGATAATTATAAAAAACACCCGATTGTTGGAACAATCGGGTGTTTTATTTTAATGGATGTTCTTTGCGCCAGGCGGCAGGCGAGGTGCCAACAACGGATTTAAATTGGCGCATAAAATGCGTGAAATTGCGGTAGCCCAGCTGCTCGGCAATTGCCGAGAGGGGTTGCTCGCCGGCGGAGAGCATATTCTGCGCCGCATCAATGCGGGCGCGAATGAGATCATCGTTAGGGGAGGTACCGAAGAGGATTTTATAGACCGCAAAAAAGCGGGATTGGGAGAGCCCTACCGCTGCCGCCATTTCGGCAATCGGATGGGGCGCGCCGAGATCGGAAAAAAGGGCCGAGCGCAGCGCGCGGAAGCGGTCGGCAGTTGCAGAATCGATGGGGATATGATGCTCGCCTCGCCATTCTCGCCCCAGCTTTAAGAAAAGCTCGGAAAATTTCAGCTGCAGCAGCTCCTCGCGGTTTTGGCGGTTACTATGGAATTCCAGCTCCAGCTCGCGGATCAAATGGGTGATCAGCGAGGGATTGGCGGGATAAAAGATCTGATCGGGCTCCAGCCCGTAGAGATTTTCGGGCGCTGTGAAATGCATCCAATCGTGGATCAGCGGATGATCGCAAGAAAAATCCTGAGGGGTTTCGGGCCGAAAGAGGATGCAGGCATGGGGCATGGTATGAATCATTGAATCGCCCAAGCGCAGATCAACGCTGCTATGAAAATGAAGAAAGGTATAATCTGCGCGCCCTGCGGGGCGGAGGATATGAAATCCCGCAGGCTCGGGGTAAGCGTGGCGCAGCTTAATGATTTTCATTGTTATCACCTCGAAATTATTCTACCATGCGCAGGAGGATATGTCAATAAAAGAGCAGGATATGTTATTGAAAGACAAGAAAAAACGTTTTATAATAAGGTGAAAGATTTAAAGAAAAAAGGAGGATGAAATCAATGATTTACAGAACCGAGCATCCCAAGCCTCAATTTGAACGCGAGCAATGGCAATGCCTGAACGGAGAATGGCAATTTGAAATTGACCATTGCAACAGCGGCACCGCCCGCGGTATGCAGCAGGCGGATTTTCCTTATACCAAGGTTATTAATGTACCCTTCTGCCCCGAAAGCAAGCTTTCCGGGCTGGAATATATTGATTTTATGAACGCTGTTTGGTATCGGCGAGAGATCTTTATCACCGCCGAGCAATTAAAGGGGCGGATCTTCCTGCATTGCGGTGCGGTGGATTATGAAGCGGAAATCTATGTGAACGGAATTCTTTGCGGCAGCCATCGGGGCGGCTATGTTTCCTTTAAGGTGGAGCTGACCGATGCCCTGCGGGAGGGGGTCAATACCCTCGCCATTCATGCCATCGATGATACCCGCAGCGGGCTGATCGCCTCGGGTAAGCAATCTTTGAAGTATGAATCAAATGGTTGCTTTTATACCCGCACCACCGGCATCTGGCAATCGGTTTGGCTGGAATTTACCCCCAAGGCTTATATTGATAAAGTGCATTATGCGGAAAATGCGGAGCAGGGCTCGGTAACCATCCAAGCCTCCCTTTGCGGCAGCGGCACGCTCCAAGCAGAGATCTTTTTTGAGGGCAAGCCGATGGGCAAGGGGGCGGTGATCTCCAAGGGCGGTGAGGCTTCGCTGACCATCGAGCTGGCGGAAACCCATCTTTGGGATATCGGCAAGGGCAATCTTTATGATGTTGCCCTTACCTTTGGTGAGGATCGGGTGAAGAGCTATTTCGGCCTGCGCACCATCTGCTTTGAGGGCTTGAAATTTATGCTTAACGGCCGTTCTGTTTTCCAGCGGCTGGTATTGGATCAGGGCTTTTATCCCGATGGGCTTTATACCGCGCCTTCCGATGCGGAGCTGGAGGCGGATATCGATCGGGCGCTGGCGATGGGCTTTAACGGCGCGCGGCTGCATGAGAAGGTATTTGAAGAGCGCTTCCTCTATCATGCCGATCGCAAGGGCTATCTGGTGTGGGGAGAATATCCCAACTGGGGCCTTGATCATGCCGATGCCCGCATGGGCTATCCTGTTTTGGATGAATGGCTGGAGGAGGTGGATCGGGATAAGGATCATCCCTCTATCATCGGCTGGTGCCCCTTTAATGAAACAACCGTCAGCCGCCAAGGGCAGTATCATCCCATTCTCTCTACCGTCTATCGCGCGACCAAGCTGATGGATCCTACTCGCCCCTGCCTGGATGCCAGCGGGTGGTTGCATGTGGAATCAGATGTTTTCGATGTTCATTGCTATGAGCAGGATCCCGAAATCCTGAAAAGCTATTATACCGATCTTTTGGAAAAGGGCGAATATTATGAGCGCCATTTCAAGCTGAAGGAGCAGCCGATGCAATATAAAAAGGGGATGCCCTTCTTTGTTAGCGAATACGGCGGCATTGCCTGGGATCTGGATGGCGGCACCGGCTGGGGCTATGGCCAAGGCCCCAAAACCCGAGAGGAATTTATAGAGCGGCTCCGCGGGCTTACCGATGTTTTGCTGGATCATCCCGCCATGTTTGCCTATTGCTATACCCAGCTTACCGATATCGAGCAGGAGCAAAACGGCCTTTATACTTATGATCGCAAGCCGAAGTTCCCGCCCGAGGAGATTTATCCGATTTTTTCCAAAAAAGCTGCAATTGAAGATTAAAAATAAAAGCGAAGGATTTCAATTTCATCCTTCGCTTTTTTATTTATTTTTGGGGCTTGGCTCCAATGTAAAATAGGTGCCGAGGAGCATCATCGGCAGGGCGATGAGATAGGCGATGGAGGGGCGCTCCCAAAAAAGGAGGAGGGAGAGGCCGGTGCCGATAAAGGGGGCGACCGCATAATAGGCGCTGGTTTTGGCGGCGCCCAGCTCCCGCTGGGCATAAATATAGAAATAGATGCTCAGGCCATAGGCAAAAAATCCCAGCAGCAGCGCCGGCAAAAGATACGCCGGCGCGGGGAAACGTTCGCCGCTGATCAGCGCAACCAGCAGCGCGCCTGCGCCGGAGCCTAAGCCCTTGATCACAACGATTTTCAAGGGGTCTTTGGCAGAGAGCATTCTGGTGCAATTATTTTCAAAGCCCCAGCAGATGCAGGCCAGCAAAACAAAGAGGGAGCCGATGGAGAAGGAGAAGCTGCTCATATCCTCAAAGGAAAGCAGCAGCGAGGAGAGGGTCACCAGCCCGATCGCCAGCCAAAGCCGCTTGGAGATGGCTTCCTTGAAAAGCATCAGCGCGATCAGCGAGGTGGCAACAATCTCGAAATTATTGAGCAGCGAAGCATTGGCGGCGGTAGTGCGGGAAAGGCCCAGCATTAAAAAGAGCGGGGCGGCAATATCCAAAAGGACCATCCCGATGATATAGGGCAGATCCTTTTTCGCCAAAGGCTGCTCCTTGCGCTCCCGCCGAATCAGCCCCATAAGGAAGGTGCCCAGTCCTGCACCGAGATAGAGAAAGGCTGCCATCATTCCCGCCGAAATTTTTTCCAAAAGCAATTTGGAAAAGGGGGAATTGAGGGCATAGAGAGCTGCCGCAAGAAGGGCAAATATTGTCGCTTTTTTCTTCATTGAATTCATAAAAGTATTATACTAAAGAAGAGGGCGAAAAGCAAGGAATATAATGTTGACTTTGAAGATATAGTTTGATAGAATGGTGAAAAAGGGAAAATATAAATGGCTTATTCTGAATCTCAACAAATTTACCGCAAATATTGAATTGAAATGAGGATAGGAAGATGGCGCAGATCGATAAAAATACGGTAAAGGCTGAAAATCAGCTGAAGCGGAGCCAATCGGTTCGCTTTTATGGCGAGGATTGCGAGGGGCTGCGCGTATTAATTCTGGGAAATTCCATTACCCGCCATGGGCCCAATGCGGATATCGGTTGGGCGCACGATTGGGGGATGGCCGCCTCCGCCGAGGAGAAGGATTATGTTCATCTTTTGATGGTAAAGATTTTGGCGGAGCAGCCGAAGGCCACCTTCTGCGTTGGCCAGATTTCCGGCTGGGAGCGGGGATTCAAAGAGGGAAGTAAGCAGCTGCCCAATTACGAAAGTGCGCGGGCGTTTGACGCCGATGTTGTAATTGTTCGGTGTGTTGAAAATTGCAGCTCCAAAGAATTTGATCCCGCCTTATTTCAGGCGGAATATGAAATGATGGTGGATTATTTTACCAACGGCGGAAAGGCCAAGGTATTGTTGACCTCCTCCTTTTGGGAGCACATTGCCGATCCTTTAATCCGAGCAATCGGGGCGAAGCTGGGCGCGCCGGTAGTGGAGCTATCCGATCTCGGCGAGCAGGATGAAATGAAGGCTATTGGATTATTTGAGCATAGCGGCGTTGCCAATCATCCCGGCGATGCGGGAATGGCCGCCATTGCGGAGCGAATCTTTACGACTCTGAAAAAAGAAAAAATGATATAAAAAAAGCGTGGATTTGCTATTTTATTGGCGGAAGGACGCAGATATAATAAAGAAAAGAGAGAAAAAGGGGGAAATCCTATGGGAAAATGGATTAAAGGCGATCTTCATGTACATACCCAAAACTGCAGCGACGGCACTCTGCCGGTGGCAGAGATTATTCGGCGGAGCCGAAAATATCTGGATTTTATCGGCATCTCCGGTCATTCTTATGATACCCCGGATTGCCTGGAGGGGCAATATCGCGAGGTGGAGGCGGCGCGGAAGGAATTTCCCGATCTGCCCATTTTCCATACCGCCGAGCAGAATTTTCCGCTTCAGCGGCATACCATGTTTATTACCGCGCCCGATCATGATGAATTTATGCTCCAGCGGGCGCTGATTCGGAATTTCCATCGCCAAAGCGGCCATGAGGGAATGGAATGGGCGCTGAAGGAATTGGAATATGTAAAGGAGCATTGGGGCGAGGAACGCGTCTTTATGATCTATAATCATCCCAATGATCCCGATGTGCCCTATGAGGATTTTGAGCAGATCGCTGCGGTCAACGATGTCTTTAAGGTGATCGCCTGCGTGGATCGGCGGGAGCGCCGCGCCAAGCAGACCTGGGAGATCGGCGAGGAATGGGATCGCCTGCTCCAAAAGGGCTTTAAGCTTTACGCCCGCAACGGCTCGGATTTCCATAAGCATTTTGAGGATGGCGGCGAGGATTATCTGCCGGGCGAGTTTGTGCAGGATTATCTTTGGGTAGAGGATGTTACCTATGATGAGATTATCAAGGCCTATCGCAGCGGTCGGTTTTATTGCACAGTCGGCAATTGCATCGAAGAGCCCATCTTTACCTGCGCGGCGGATCCTGAGATCGCGGGGAATTATATTATAAGCCTCTCCTTTAAGGCAAACCACGAAATGGAGCGGGTGGAGATCATCAGCGATGGTAAATGCGTTTGCGGCATTTCAGAGCCGGCAAAGGATTTTACCTTCCGAAAGAGCCTGCCCGGCAAGGGTTATTTTCGGGTAAGGGGCTGGGCAAAGCCGGTGAACCGTAAGTATTCCGAAGGCCAATATTGCCCGCAGTTTGTTTTAAATCCCATTTTCATCGAGGAGGAATAAAATGCTTTTGACTTGCCCGGTGCAGACACCGAATTTTTTAAAAGAGCATCAGCTGGGGGTGGAAGCCCATATCGGCCGCTATGATCAGCTGCCCGGCTGGGAGCAATATATTCCTTTTGTCGGCGGGGTGCATCTGCCCTATGCCAAGCTGAATTTCGCGGCGCTGGATGATGACCTGCGGCAGCACTCCATTGAAACGGTAAAAAATGCGATCGATATCGGCCTGCAATATTCTGTGGATCGGATGGTAATGCATATTACCGGCCAGGAAAGTAATAAGGGGGAGCAGGTGGGCTGCTATGAGCGGCTGATCGATGCCCTGCAAACGGTGATCGATTATGCGGCGGAGAAAAAGATCATCATCTGCCTGGAGAATACAGCCCTCCATCAGCCCAATAAACGTTTTTATGGGTTGTTTGCCGAGGAGTGGTTCCAGATTTGGAAGGATGTTGACCGCAGCAACGCCATGCTGACGCTGGATACCAGCCATGCCGCCACCAGCGCGGCAATGATCGGCCGCACCGCCGAGGAGCGGTTTGCTTATCTGAATGAATATCTGAAAAGGCCGGAGTTGATCGGGCGGGTCCATTGGTCGGATTCCTGCCTGAGCGGCGGCGAGGCTTATATGAACGATATGCATCTGGTTCCGGGGGAGGGGGATCTGCCTCTCGACTTCCATCGCCGCATTCTGGCGCTCCCTTGCATCAAAACATTGGAGCAGCGCTGCGAGGGCGAGCGGATCGCCAAGGGCTTGGCATTTATTGAGCAATTATAATATATAATAAGGAAGAAATGCGCATTTAAAATGCGCATTTCTTTATTTTTAGCTGTATTTTAAAATTTTTTTCGGCGGAGTGGCGGGGGATTTGCCTAATTCTTGTGGTAAAAAAGCGGAGGAAATACAAGAAATTGTGGTTTGTGCAATCTGACAGAAATTTAAGGAAAAACTTTGTGAAAAACATAAAAAATTTTTTTAAAAAATACTTGAAATTCCCGGATGAGTGTGTTATCATAGATAGGCTGACTTCGGATGCGACGAAGCGGGAGGTGGCCATAGCGCCGATTTTTCCCCGGCGTTTATGGGGAATTTCCGCTGAGCAAGTTTGGTCAAAGAACCAAGCGAAAGTTGAGGAAAACAAAGAGCCGTTCCTTGGAACTGCGCGGTGTGCCGCGTAAGCCGCTTTTGAGAATGGGAAGCTTTGTGCGGGTTATCAAACCCGATTTTATTTAGCCCGTTCGTGAAACACCCGGATGTGTGTTAAAAGAATTTCTCGCAAAAAGTTGCCGATCCCAAAAGTCAAGTAATAAAAAGGAGGCTAATCAAGAATGGCTGAAAAAATCAGAATCAGAATTAAGGGCTATGATTCCACTTTGGTGGATCAGGCTGCTCAGAAGATCCTGGAGACCGCTCAGAGAACCGGCGCCGTTGTTTCCGGCCCCATCCCTCTGCCCACCAAGAAAGAGGTTGTGACCATCCTGCGCGCTGTTCATAAGTATAAGGATTCCAGAGAGCAGTTCGAAAGACGCACTCATAAGCGCCTGATCGATATCGTTAAGCCCGCCGCAAAGACTGCGGAAGCTCTGGCAAGTGTAGAACTTCCTGCCGGCGTTGAGCTTGAAATCAAGCTGTAAGCGCGGTACGAAGGTCATGTTGATGAAAATCAACCAATAACCAAATGGAGGTAAGTTAAATGAAGAAAGGTATTATCGGTAAAAAGATCGGAATGACTCAGGTTTTCGATGAAACCGGCAACGTCATCCCGGTAACAGTTATTCAGGCCGGTCCCTGCACCGTTGTTCAGAAGAAGACCGTTGAAAACGACGGCTACTCTTCCTTGCAGCTGGGCTATGCGGATCTGGCCGAGAAGAAGGTAACCAAGCCTATGAAGGGTCACTTCGAAAAGGCCGGCGTTGCCGCAAAGAAGGTCCTCAAGGAGTTCCGCTTGGAGGATGCAGATAATTATAATGTAGGCGATGTTATCACCGCGGATGCTTTTGAAGTCGGCAGCTGCGTTGATGTAACCGGCATCTCCAAGGGTAAAGGCTTTGCCGGTACCATTAAGAGATATCATGGCCAGCGCTCCGGTCCTATGACCCACGGCTCCGGCCCCATCCATCGCCATGCAGGCTCTATGGGCGCTTGCTCTTCTCCCTCTCGTATTTATAAAGGTAAGAAGATGCCCGGCCATATGGGCGCTGTGCAGGTAACTGTGCAAAATCTTGATGTAGTAAAGGTCGACATCGAGAATAACTTGTTGGTGGTTAAGGGTGCGATCCCCGGCCCGAAGGGCTCGATCGTAACCGTTAAGAACACCGTTAAAAATGGTTAAGTAAGGGGGATAAAGTAAATGGCTAATGTAGATGTATTCGATATGAGTGGCGCCAAGGTGTCCACCATGGACCTTGCAGATTCCATTTTTTGCGTAAATGTTAATGAGGCTGCTATGCATATGGCAGTTAAGAATTATCTTGCCAATCAGCGCCAAGGCACCCAGTCTGCGCTGACCCGCGCTGAGGTTTCCGGCGGCGGCATCAAGCCCTGGCGCCAGAAGGGCACCGGTCGGGCTCGTCAGGGCTCTACCCGCGCTCCCCAATGGACCCATGGCGGTATCGTTTTCGCCCCCAAGCCCCGCGATTATCGCTTCAGCATGAATAAGAAGGTGAAGAAGCTGGCTCTGCTCAGCGCCATCTCCACCAAGCTGGCCGAGGGCAAGCTGATCGTTCTGGATAAGATCGATATGGAAGAATATAAGACCAAGACGGTTGTGAACATGATGAAGGCGCTCAATACCGAGAATGCTCTGGTTGTGAATGCCGAGACCAACCTCTTCTTTGTGAAGAGCGCGGCAAACATCCCCGGTGTTAAGGCGGCTCGTGTAAACACCATCAACACCTACGAGATCCTGAAGCATGACACTTTGATCCTGACTCAGGATGCCGTGAAGAAGCTTGAGGAGGTTTATGCATAATGAAATCTAATTACGATATTATTATGAAACCCATTGTCTCCGAGAAATCCATGGCTTCCATGCAGGATAAGACCTATGTATTCAAGGTTGCAAAGGATGCCAATAAGATCGAGATCAAAAATGCGGTTGAGGAAATCTTCAAGGTTTCCGTTGAGAAGGTTACCACCGTTAATGTTCGTGGTAAGGAAAAGAGAATGGGCGTCCATGTTGGCACCACCGCCGCTTGGAAGAAAGCCTATGTTAAGTTGACTGCTGATTCAAAGACCATCGAGTTCTTTGACGGCATGATGTAAGGAGGAGAATGTTATGGCTATGAAAACTTATAAACCTACTTCTCCTGCCAGACGCCAGATGAGCAATGTGGACTACAGCTGCCTCTCCAAGGACGCTCCCGAGCGCTCCCTGCTGACTTCCCTGAAGAAGCACGCCGGCAGAAACAGCTACGGCCGCATCACCGTTCGTCATCAGGGCGGCGGCAACAAGGTTAAGTACAGAATTATCGATTTCAAGAGAAATAAGATGGATGTTGCAGCAACGGTTGCTTCCATCCAGTATGACCCCAATCGTTCTGCGTTTATCGCTCTGCTGCAGTATGAGGATGGCGAAAAGGCCTATATCATCTGCCCCGAGGGCCTGAATGTTGGCGATAAGGTTATCTCCAGCGCCAATGCCGATATTAAGCCCGGCAATGCGCTGCCCATCGAAAATATCCCTGTTGGTACGGTTATCCATAATATTGAGCTTTATCCCGGCAAGGGCGCTCAGCTGGTACGTTCCGCAGGTAACAGCGCTCAGCTGATGGCAAAGGAAAACGGCTATGCCCAGATCCGCCTGCCCTCCGGCGAAGTGCGTATGGTTCGCCTCAACTGCATGGCTACCATCGGTGTTGTTTCCAATAGTGAGCACGCCAATGTTTCCATCGGTAAGGCAGGCAGAAAGCGCCATATGGGCGTTCGCCCCACCGTTCGCGGTTCTGTTATGAACCCCTGTGATCACCCCCACGGTGGTGGTGAAGGTAAGTCTCCCATCGGCCGCAGCGGCCCTGTAACCCCCTGGGGTAAACCTACTTTGGGTTACAAGACCAGAAATAAGAAGGCTAAGTCCGAGAAGCTTATCGTTAAGCATCGGAATGCGAAGTAATCTGGAAGGAGGAAGATTGAACAATGAGTAGAAGTGTTAAAAAGGGACCTTTTGTTGATCCCAAGCTTTTAGCAAGAATTCAAGCGATGAATGAAACCGGCGAAAAGAGAGTTCTCAAGAGCTGGTCCAGAGCATCCACCATCTTTCCGGAGTTTGTTGGCCATACGATCGCTGTACACGATGGCAGAAAGCATGTGCCTGTATATGTAACCGAGGATATGATCGGTCATAAGCTGGGTGAGTTTGCACCCACCAGAACCTTTAAGGGCCATGCAGGCTCCAAGACCACGAAGTAAGGAGGAAGAACGAAATGCAAGCAACTGCACATTTGAAATATCTCAGAATCTCTCCTCGTAAGGTAAGCGTGGTTCTTGATCTGATCCGCAATAAGCCTGCCAAGTACGCAGTAGCGATTCTGCAAAATACCCCCAAAGCGGCCAGCGAGCCGGTTTGCAAGCTCCTCAAGAGCGCGATGGCCAATGCCGAGAATAATAACGGCATGGATGTAGATAAGCTGGTTGTAGCCAAGTGCTACGCCTGCCCGGGCCCGATCCTGAAGAGAATCATGCCCAGAGCACAGGGTAGAGCGTTCCGCATCAATAAGAGAACCTCTCATGTGACTATCGTATTGGAGGAGGCGTAAGAGAATGGGACAGAAAGTAAATCCCCACGGCCTGAGAGTCGGGGTTATTAAGAATTGGGATTCCAGATGGATCGCAGCAGACGGCAAAGTCGGCGATTTGATTTTGGAAGACTATAACATCCGTAAATTCCTGAAGAAAAAGCTTTATGCAGCCGGTATTCCCGATATCGAAATCGAGCGTACTGCTGATGGCAACAGCATCCGCATCTTCCTGCATTGCGCAAAGCCCGGTCTGGTTATCGGCCGCGGCGGCGCTGAGATCGAGAAGCTGAAGAAGGAATTGATGGAGATGACCGGTAAGAAGGTCAACATCAACATCGTTGAAGTAAAGAATATGGACACCAGCAGCCAGCTGGTTGCAGAGTCCATTGCGCAGCAGCTGGAGAAGCGTATTGCTTTCCGCCGCGCTATGAAGAAGGCGATCGGCAACACCATGAGAACCGGCGCTAAGGGTATCAAGGTTATGGTATCCGGCCGTTTGAACGGCGCTGAAATCGCCAGAAGCGAATGCTATCACGAGGGTACCATTCCTCTGCAGACTCTGAGAGCAGACATTGACTACGGCTTTACCGAGGCAAATACTACCTATGGTAAGATCGGCGTTAAGGTTTGGATCTACAAAGGCGAGATCCTCTCCGATGTCAAGAAGGCTCCGAAAAAAGAAGGAGGAGCTAAGTAATGTTAATTCCTAAGAGAGTAAAATACAGAAGAGTACAAAGAGGCCGCATGAAGGGTAAGGCTACCCGCGGCAACACCATCGCATACGGCGATTTTGGTCTGCAGGCCTGCGAGCCCGCTTGGATCACCAATAATCAGATTGAGGCTGCGCGTATTGCGATGACCCGTTACCTCAAGAGAGGCGGACGGGTTTGGATCAAAATCTTCCCCGACAAGCCGGTTACTGCGAAGCCTGCTGAAACCCGCATGGGTTCCGGTAAAGGTTCTCCCGAATATTGGGTAGCAGTTGTTAAGCCGGGCCGCATTCTCTTTGAGATCGCGGATGTCCCCGAAGAGCTGGCCCGCGAGGCGATGCGTCTTGCAATGCACAAGCTGCCTATTAAGTGCAAGTTTGTGGTGAAGGAAACTGAAGGTGGTGACGAAGAATGAAGGCTAATAAAGTAAGAGAAATGAACGCAGAAGAACTCAAGATCAAGCTCAACGACCTGAAAAAGGAGCTTTTTAACCTGAAATTCCAGCACGCGACCAATCAGTTGGATAATCCCCAGCGGATCCCCGCCGTCAAGAAGGACATCGCTCGTGTTAACACGATTCTGCGTGAGCTTGAGCTCCGCGAGTCCAAGTAATCTTATAAAGGAGTGATAAGGAAATGGAAAGAACTTTGAGAAAAACCCGCGTTGGCGAGGTTATCAGCGATAAGATGGATAAGACCATCGTCGTTGCCATTAAAGACAATGTTAAGCACCCCTTGTATAAGAAGGTTATGAAGACCACCTATAAGCTCAAGGCCCATGATGAAAACAATGAGTGCGGCATTGGCGATACTGTTGAGGTTATGGAAACCAGACCTCTTTCCAAGGATAAGAGATGGCGCCTTGTTCGCATTATCGAAAAGGCCAAATAATTGATATTAAGGAGGACTAAGTCGTGATACAGCAACAAACTTATCTTAAAGTTGCCGACAATACCGGTGCTAAAGAGTTGATGTGCATCCGTGTACTTGGCGGTACAAGAAGAAGATACGCAGGTATTGGCGATGTAGTTGTTTGCTCTGTGAAGAAGGCGGCTCCCGGCGGCACCGTTAAAAAGGGTGACGTTGTTAAAGCGGTCGTTGTACGCACTGTTAAAGGCATTAAGAGAGCCGATGGCTCCAGCATTCGCTTCGATGAAAATGCTGCCGTTATCATCCGTGATGATAAAAACCCCAGAGGTACTCGTATCTTTGGGCCTGTAGCCAGAGAGCTGCGTGATAAGGATTATACCAAGATCCTTTCGCTCGCTCCTGAGGTACTTTAAGGAGGTGCGATCAGAATGAACAAACTGCATGTTAAAAAAGGTGATACCGTTCTGGTGATCTCCGGCGCTTCTAAGGGCCTGAAGGGTAAGGTTCTGGAAGTAAGCCCCAAGGAGGGCAAGGTGATCGTTGAGAAGGCCAATATGGTTATTAAGCATGTTAAGCCCCGCCGTCAGGGTGAAGCCGGCGGCCGTGTTGAGGCGGAAGGTGCTATTTATGCTTCCAAGGTACAGGTTGTTTGCCCCAAGTGCAAGACCGCAGGCCGCATGGGCCATACCGTTGTTATGGAAGGCGATAAGAAGATCACCAAGCGTGTTTGCAAAAACAAAGATTGTAACGAAATTTTCTAAGGAGGAGTAAAGAATTATGTCTAGAATGTCTGAGCTTTACAGCAAAGAGATCGCTCCCGCCCTGATGAAGAAATTCGGTTACAAGAGCGTGATGCAGATCCCTAAGCTTGATAAGATCGTAATCAATGTTGGCTGCGGCGATGCCAAGGACAACGCAAAGGTTATCGATAATGTTTGCGCCGAGCTGGCGCTGATTACCGGCCAGAAGGCTGTTGCCACCAAGGCTCGTAAGTCCGTTGCGAACTTTAAGCTTCGCGAGGGCATGAACATTGGTGCCAAGGTTACTCTGCGCGGTGAAAAAATGTATGAATTCATGGACAGACTGTTTAACATCGCTCTGCCTCGAGTTCGGGACTTTCGTGGAATCAATGCCAATGGCTTCGATGGCCGCGGCAACTATGCTTTCGGTATCAAGGAGCAGCTGATTTTCCCTGAAATCCAATATGATAAGGTTGAAAAGATTCGCGGTATGGATATCGTTTTCGTTACCACCGCAACGACCGATGAAGAAGCAAAAGAGATGCTGACCTTGTTCGGCGCTCCTTTTGAGAAGTAAGAGGGGGAATTTACAATGGCTAAGAAATCTATGATCTTAAAGCAGCAAAAGACCCAGAAATTCTCCACGAGAGAGTACAACAGATGCAAAATCTGCGGCCGTCCTCATGCTTATCTGCGCAACTACGGCATTTGCAGAATTTGCTTCCGTGAATTGGCTTATAAGGGCCAGATTCCCGGTGTAAAGAAATCCAGCTGGTAAGGAGGAGCACACAATGCAGATTACTGATCCTATCGCAGATTTGCTCACCCGGATCCGGAATGCAAATGCTGCAAAACATGAATCCGTTACCATCCCTGCTTCGAATATGAAGAAGGCAATCTGCCAGATTCTGCTCGATGAGGGCTATGTTAAGGATGTAAAGATTGAAGACGACGGTCTTCAGGGCAAAATTGTTGTTACCCTGAAGTACGGCGAAAACAAAACCAGAATCATTCAGGGCCTGAAGAGAATCTCTAAGCCCGGCCTGCGGATCTATGCAGGTGTTGAGGATATGCCTCGCGTGATGAAGGGTCTGGGCGTTGCGATCGTTTCCACCTCTAAGGGTGTTATGACCGATAAGCAGGCCAGAAAGATGGGCGTTGGCGGCGAAGTGCTTGCCTTCGTTTGGTAAGGAGGAATTCTGATGTCGAGAATTGGTAGAAAACCGATCACTATTCCCGCCGGTGTTGAAGTGAAAGTAGGCAGTGACAATACCATCACTGTCAAGGGCCCGAAGGGCGAACTGACCAAGAATATGCACCCCGATATGAAGATCACTGTTGAGGGCGCTGAGATTCTGGTTACCCGCCCCGATGACGAGAAAGAGCATCGCGCTCTCCATGGTCTGACCCGTACCCTCATCTCCAACATGGTGGAGGGCGTAACCAAGGGTTATTCCAAGGAGCTTGAAATCCGCGGTGTTGGTTACAGAGCCCAGCTTCAGGGCAAGACCCTGAATATGAACTTGGGTTATTCCCATCCTGTTATTATGGAGCCGGTTGATGGTATCACCATCGAGGTACCTGCCCAGAATAAGGTAGTTATCTCCGGTATCGATAAGCAGTTAGTAGGTCACTTTGCGGCTAACGTTCGCTTCAAGAGACCCCCCGAGCCCTATAAGGGTGCCGGTATCCGCTATGTGGATGAGGTTGTGAAGCATAAAGAAGGTAAAGCCGGTAAAGGCGCGAAATAATAAAGGGAGGAAACGAATATGGTTAAGAAGCCTGATAGTAATGCTGCAAGAATTAAACGGCATAAGCGGGTACGCTCCAAGATCTCCGGAACTCCCGAGCGCCCCCGTCTTTGCGTATTTCGTTCTGCAAAGCATATTTATGCCCAGATCATCGATGATGTGAACGGCAAGACTCTGGTAAGTGCTTCCAGCATGGAAAAGGACTTCACCGAGTATGGCGGCAATAAGGATGCTGCCAAGAAGGTCGGCGAGATCGTTGCAAAGCGCGCGCTCGCTGCGAAGATTGATACCGTTGTGTTCGACAGAGGCGGTTTTGTTTACCACGGCCGTGTTCAGGCATTGGCTGAGGGCGCCCGTGAAGGCGGACTGAAATTCTAATTGGAGGAGAAAGAATATGGCTAATTTAATTGACGCAAGTACCCTTGACCTTCAAGAGAGAGTCGTGTCCCTGAACCGGGTTTCCAAGACCGTTAAGGGCGGACGCATCATGAAGTTTTCCGCACTCATCGTTGTTGGCGACGGCAACGGCCATGTGGGTGCCGGCCTTGGTAAGGCCGCTGAAGTTCCCGAAGCAATCCGCAAGGGAATTGAAGATGCTAAAAAGAATTTGGTTACCGTAAGCCTGAAGGATACCACCATCCCCCATGAGATTGTTGGTAAGTTCGGTGCTTCCATGGTTATCATGAAGCCTGCTGCTCCCGGTACCGGTGTGATCGCCGGCGGTGCTGTTCGTGCTGTTCTGGAGATGGCCGGTATTAAGGATATCAGAGCGAAGGCTCTTCGCAGCCGCAACCAGAGAAACGTTGTTAATGCAACCCTCTCCGGCCTGCTCAATTGCTCTGATGCTGCCACCGTTGCTGCCAAGCGCGGCAAGACCGTTGAAGAAATCTTGGGTTAAGGAGGCAATAAACAATGGCTAAAGTTAAAACCATCAAAGTTACCTTGGTAAAGAGCCTGATCGGCTGCAAGGAGGATCAGATCGCTACTGCCCATGCGCTGGGTCTGAAGAAGATCAACGATGCTACCATCCAGCCTGATAACGCTTGCACTCAGGGTAAGATCAAGAAAATCACTCACCTTCTCCGGGTTGAGAATGTGAAATAAGGAGGAGGAAACAGTATGAAATTACACGAACTTGCTCCCGTAAGCGGTTCTACCTCCGCTTCCAAGAGAATCGGTAGAGGCCCCGGTTCCGGCAACGGCAAGACTGCCGGCCACGGCCATAAGGGTCAGAAAGCACGTTCCGGCGGCGGTATTCGCCTGGGCTTTGAAGGCGGCCAGATGCCCTTGCAGCGTCGGCTTCCCAAGCGCGGCTTTAATAACATCTTCGCCAAGAAGTATGTTGTTTTGAAGCTGAGCGATCTCAATGCGTTTAATGCCGGAGATGTTGTTGATATTAATGCGGTTATCGAAGCCGGTTTTGCCAAGAAGGCATATGACGGCTTGAAGGTAATCGGAACCGGTTCCGTTGACAAGGCGATCACTGTTAAGGCGGTTAAGGTAACCGCCGGTGCGAAAGAAGCAATCGAGGCTGTCGGCGGAAAGGTTGAGGTGATGTAAGATGTTCAGCGTCTTCGTAAATGCCTGGAAAATCCAGGATTTGAGAAAGAAGCTCCTGTTCACTGCGTTCATCATCCTGATCTTCCGGTTGGGATGTAATATCACCGTTCCGTTTTTGGATGCTACTGCATTGGATACCTTATTTCAGGGTTATGCGGAATCCGGTAATATTTTCTCTTATTTAAATATCATGTCCGGTGGTGCGATGGAGCAGGCATCTTTCTTCTCGCTCTCCATCAGCCCCTATATCAACGCATCCATCATTATGCAGCTTCTGATGGTAGCCATCCCCCGCCTCGAGCGGTTGATGAAAGAGGATGGCGAGCGCGGCAAGAAGATCATGGAGAATTGGACTCGTTACCTCTCCATCGCATTTTCCTTCTTGCTGGGCTTTGGTTACTATACCATCCTGAAGAATGCCGCCGGTGTTGTTTCCGCTGATGCAGGCGTATTCGGCGCGCTGGTAATCGTATTTACCTTTGCAGCCGGTGCTGCCATCATTATGTGGATGGGCGAAAAGATCAATGAATTGGGTATCGGCAACGGTATTTCCATTCTGCTCTTTGCGGGTATCGTATCCCGCATCCCCAGCGCGATCACAACGATCGTTGCAAACATTCAGGCAGGCGCTCTGCATATTGTCTTGGCAATCGTTATCGCAATCGCGGTAATCGCCATGGTCGGATTTGTTGTATTTGTTACCAACGGTGAGCGCCGCATTCCGGTGCAATATGCCAAGCAGGTCAAAGGCCGCAAAATGTATGGCGGTCAGAACACCAATATTCCCCTGAAGGTGAATATGGTAGGCGTTCTGCCCATCATCTTTGCTCAGTCCTTTGTTATGCTGCCTCCCACCATTGCTAATTTCTTCCCCGCTCTGGAGAAGACTTGGTTCCGCCATGTTGTGGATACCCTTGAGGTGGGCGGCTGGGTTTATACCGTATTGATGTTCTTGCTGATCATCTTCTTCAGCTATTTCTATACCGTTATTACCTTCAACCCTGTTGAGGTTGCTAATAACCTGAAGAAGAACGGCGGCTTCATCATGGGCATTCGCCCCGGTCAGCCCACAGCAGATTTCATCACCAAGAGTTTGAACCGTGTCACCTTGATCGGCGCGATCTTCCTTGGTTTGATCTCTGCTCTCCCCAATATCGTAGCGATGATCAACCCCAGCTTGTCTGCGGTTGCTATCGGTGGTACCACCCTGCTGATCGTTGTTGGTGTTGCCCTCGAGACCGTTAAGACGCTGGAATCCCAGATGCTGATGCGTCATTATAAGGGATTTCTTGAATAAGGATAGGTACGAAACATGAAGTTGATTCTTTTAGGCGCGCCGGGTGCCGGAAAAGGCACTCAGGCGGAAAACATTTCGGGTCGTTATGCGATTCCTACCATTTCCACCGGAAATATGATCCGTGCCGCCATCCATAAGGGCACCGAGCTCGGCAAGCAGGCGGAAAGCCTGATCAATGCCGGCAAGCTGGTACCGGATGAGACGGTAATCGGAATGATTCGGGAGCGGCTGGCGGAGGAGGATTGCGCGAATGGATTCATTCTGGATGGATTTCCCCGCACCATTCCTCAGGCCGAAGCTTTGGAAAAGATGGGAATTGAGATCGATCTTGCCCTTTCCCTTGAGGTAAAGGATGAGGAGATCGTTAAGCGGATGGGCGGCCGCAGAGTCTGCCCCGCTTGCGGAATGACCTATCATGTAGAGTTTAAGCCATCGGAAGACAACGAGCATTGTGACGCATGCAAAGCAGATCTGATCATCCGCAAGGATGATCGACCGGAGACGGTATTAGATCGCTTAAAGACCTATCACGAAACGACAGAACCCCTCAAAGCGTTTTACGCGGAGCGGGGTCGGCTGGTAACGGTAGAAGGCAAAAATGAGCTTTCCGAAACAACCGCTGCCACCTTTGAAGCTATCGAGGCATTTATAAAATGATGATCCTTAAATCCGATAGTGATATTCGCCTGATGCGCAAGGCCGGCGCAATTGCCGCCGGCGCGCTTCAGGCTGCCGGAGAAGCAGTTGCCCCCGGGATCAGCACCAAGGAGCTGGATCGGATTGTTGAAAGCTATATCCGCTCCCATGGCGCGCGTCCCTCTTTTAAGGGCTACGGCGGCTTTCCGGCAAGCGCTTGCGTATCGATCAATCATGTTGTGATCCATGGGATCCCCTCCGAGCAGATTTTGCTGCGGGAGGGCGACATTGTAAGCATCGATGTTGGCGCTTATATGAATGGATTTCACGGCGATAATGCCAATACCTTTCCGGTCGGTAAGGTTTCTTCGGAAGCGATGCAGCTGATCGAAGTAACCCGCCAAAGCCTTAAGGAAGCGGAAAAGCTTTTGCAGGGCGGAATCCGGCTGGGAGATATCGGGCATTGCATCGATCAATATGTAACGAAGTTTGGTTATCAGACGGTCAAGGATTTTGTTGGCCACGGCATTGGCCGCGCGCTGCATGAAGATCCTAATGTTCCCAATTTCGGGCGGGCAGGCCATGGCCTGCGGCTTCCGAAGGGGGCAACGGTTGCGATCGAGCCGATGATCAATCAGGGCACCGATGAGGTGGTAATCAGCAATGAGGACGGCTGGACCGTTACAACGCTGGACGGAATGCTCAGCGCTCATTATGAAAACACCTATTATATCGATGACGGCTGCGCCCATATTCTTACTCTGATCGATCCCTGAAATACCGGATGGTTTCAAAAATTGTTGTTTTCTCATTAATTTAGGAGGACCTTATGTCGAAAGAAGATATGATTGAGGTTGAAGGCGTTGTTATCGAAGCAATGCCCAACGCAAATTTCATGGTTGAGCTGGATCAGGGCCATAAAATTCACGCCCATATTTCCGGCAAGCTGCGGATGAACTATATTAAGATCCTGCCCGGCGATCGGGTGACGGTTGAGATGTCGCCCTATGATCTCACCAAGGGCAGAATTATCTGGAGAGCCAAGTAAGGCTCGCACGAATGGAGGTAATTTCAATGAAGGTAAGACCTTCCGTTAAACCCATTTGCGAAAAATGCAAAATTATCAGAAGACATGGTAAGGTGATGGTAATTTGCCAGAACCCGAAGCACAAGCAGAAGCAGGGCTAATTCCCTTGCTGCTTGATTAAAATGGAGGTGTAATAACCAAATGGCAAGAATTGCTGGTATCGATTTACCGAAGGAAAAACGCGTAGAGATCGGTTTGACCTATATCTACGGTATCGGTCGTAAGACTTCCAATGACATTCTGGCTGCCGCCGGTGTAAACCCCGACACCAGAGTTAAGGATCTGACCGAGGAAGAGGTCGCTGCCATCCGTGCCGCTATGGAAGGCTACGATGTAGAAGGTGATCTCAGAAGAAATGTTGCTTTAGATATCAAGCGTCTGATTGAAATCGGATGCTACAGAGGAACTAGACATAGAAAAGGTTTACCTGTTCGGGGCCAGAGATCCAAAACAAACGCCCGCACCAGAAAGGGCCCCAGAAAAACCATGGCAAATAAGAAGAAGTAAAGGAGTGAATGAAGAATGGCTGCAAAGGCTGTAAAGAAAGTAACCGGCAAGCGCCGTGTGAAAAAGAATATTGAACGTGGAGCCGCTCACATTCGCTCTACCTTCAACAATACCCTGGTTACCATTACGGATGTAAACGGCAACGCCCTCTCTTGGGCCTCCGCCGGCGGTATGGGCTTTAAGGGCTCCAGAAAGAGCACTCCCTTCGCTGCGCAGATGGCTGCTGAGACTGCTGCCAAGGCCGCAATGGAGCATGGTCTGAAGACCGTTGAAGTATTCGTTAAGGGTCCGGGTGCCGGCCGCGAGGCTGCTATCCGTGCGCTGCAGACCGCAGGGCTGGAGATTACCCTGATTAAGGATGTAACTCCGATCCCCCATAACGGCTGCAGACCCCCGAAGAGAAGAAGAGTATAAGGAGGATTATCGATATGGCTAGATATACCGGCGCAGTATGCCGTCAATGCCGTAGAGAAGGCCAGAAGCTGTTCCTGAAGGGCGAGCGTTGCTATTCCGATAAGTGCGCAATCACCCGCCGTGCTTATGCACCCGGTCAGCATGGTCAAGGCAGAAAGAAGATTTCCGATTATGGTCTGCATCTCAGAGAGAAGCAGAAGGTCCGTCGCTATTATGGCGTTCTGGAGAGCCAGTTCGCTAAGTATTTTGAGATGGCCGAAAAGAAACAGGGCGTTACCGGTGACAATCTGATGTCCATCGTGGAGAGCAGATTGGACAATGTGATCTACAGATTAGGCTTTGCTATGTCCAGACCCGAGGCGCGGCAGCTTGTCCGCCACGGTCATTTTACCGTAAACGGTAAGAAAGTCAACATTCCTTCCTATTTGGTAAGTGTTGGCGATGAAATCGCAATCAAAGAGGGCAGCCTGGGCTCCGCCAAGATCAAGGCGATCCTGGAAGCCAATGAGAAGCGTGCCATCGTTAAGTGGCTGGAGCTGAACGGCACCACCGCTAAGGTTGTCGGCGTTGCCGATGCCGAAGATATCGACCTCCCCGTCGAGAAGCATCTGATCGTCGAGCTGTATTCCAAGTAAGAATAAACCGCCAAGGCAGCGCTGCAAGGCGGCGCGGTTGGCGGGAATGCTCGCGCGGTCCCTATGGATATAGGGATGAAAATTTAGGATGTTTGAAATTTTTTCGCTCGCTTTTCAGCGAGATCTATAAGGAGGTTTAGATATGATCGAGATAGAAAGACCCCGGATCGAAACCGAGGTAATCGGTGATAATGGCGAATACGGCCGCTTTGTGGCTGAGCCCTTGGAGCGCGGCTACGGCCTCACCTTGGGTAATTCCTTGCGTCGCATTCTGCTTTCCTCCCTGCCCGGCTGTGCGGTTGTGGCAGCGAAGATCAATGATGTTCCCCATGAGTTTACGACTCTGGAGGGCGTTAAGGAAGATGTGACCGAGATCATCCTGAACATTAAGGGCATTATCCCGAAACTCTATTGTGACGAGCAAAAAACCGTTTATATCGAGGCGAAGGGTCCCTGCGTTGTTACCGCGGGCGACATCAAGCAGGATAGCGATGTTGAAATCCTGAACCCCGATCGCGTTCTGGCAACTTTGGGCGAGGGCGCAACGCTGAATATTGATCTGGTAATTGCCCATGGCCGCGGCTATGTTTCCGCCGAGCGGAATAAAGCCTATACCGAGGGTCAGACCAATATGCTGGCTGTTGATAGCGACTTTTCCCCTGTTACCAAGGTCAACTACAATGTTGAAAACACTCGTGTTGGCCAGATCACCGATTTCGATAAGCTGACCTTGGAGGTATGGACCAATTCCGTTATCTCCGCCAGCGATGCCGTTTCCCTGGCTGCGAAGGTTATGAATGAGCATCTTTCGCTCTTCATCGATCTTTCCGAAAAGGCGAAAAACGCCGAAATCATGGTGGAAAAGGAAGAATCCCGCACCGTTACCGCTCTGCGGATGCAGATCGAGGAGCTGGATCTTTCCGTTCGTTCCTTCAATTGCCTCAAGCGCGCTCAGATCCATACGGTTGAGGATCTGATCAGCAAGAGCGAAGAGGATATGATGAAGGTCCGCAACCTGGGCCGTAAGTCCCTGGACGAAGTAATCGGCAAGATTGCTTCTTTGGGCCTCTCCTTGAGAAAGGACGACGAATAATAATTATCAACATGAACGACGCGGCGAAAATGCCGCCGCGCTCGATTGATTGCAAAGGAGGTACACTCTAATGTCCGGTTACAGAAAGTTGGGCCGCCCGACCGCTCATCGTAAGGCGATGCTCAGAGGCATGGTGACCTATCTGCTGGAAAACGGCTCTGTTGAAACCACCCTGACCCGTGCGAAGGAAGTGGGCAGAGCTGCCGAAAAGATGATCACCCTGGGCAAGGCAAATACGCTGCATACCAAGCGTCAGGCTATGTCCTATATTACCAAGGAAGATGTTGTGAACAAGCTGTTCACCGAAATCGCCCCCAATTATGAGGAGCGCAACGGTGGTTATACCCGTATCGTTAAGATCGGTCCCCGCCGTGGTGACGGTGCCGAAATGGCCATCGTTCAGCTGGTATAATTGAATGAAAGAGATCTCGAAAGAGATCTCTTTTTTTATTTATGTTACATTTGCATTACATTTTGAGCAAAGAGATTTTCAAAAAAAGGGATGGATGCTATAATCAAATTAGAGAAGGAATTTTAAAAACGGAAAAATTTAAATTTTTTTCAAAAAAATGTCACACTTTTGGGATTTGGAGAGTATATAAGGTGAAAAGAATCATCCGAACCTGCCTTAAAGCGGGAAATTTCGGTGCTTTTCACTTATTTTTCTTTGATCGGCGGCAGCCGATCTGCATAAAAGATCGAGCAAAAATCTCTCGAAATCTCCTCGCTTTGTGGTCGAAGATTTTAAAAAGAGCGGATTTTTGTTCAACCAAG
>JAZQDS010000085.1:0-16264 GCA_045546895.1 Eubacteriales bacterium
GAAAGGGTTTTTGCCCCTGGGGGACAAATCCCTTTCTTTTTAAAAATTCTTTACAATGGAAGAAATTTAATATATAATAAATATGTATGATTTTCTAAGGGAGGTCTTTCCAATGAAAATGCAAAAGAAAAATCGGCTGGCGGGCCTGATCGCGCTGGTAATGCTGCTGGGGCTGCTGGGCGGAATTGCCCTGCCCGCCCATGCGCTGACCAAAGCGCAGATCGCGGCTTTGCCGCGGGCAAGCGCCTATGATGCGGCGGATCCCAAGCCGGCCTATAAAATAGTGGATAACGCCGATCTGAATGCGGTCGCGGCAGCGCCCGCCGATTTCGGCAAGGAGGTTGCCCTTTATCTTACCGCGGATATCGCGCTGGAGGAAGGGGATGCTGCCCGCTCGGCGCTGGGCTGCCATGCCTCCATCGATGGTCAGGGCCATAAAATCAGCGGCGCGCGGGTAAACGGCGCGGGCTGGATGGCGCAAAACTATGAGGGCGCCTTTTTGCGCAATCTGAAGTTGGAGGATTGGCGCGGCAGCAAGACCGCGCGGGATACCGGCCTTTTGGCGGGCCTGATTACCGCCGATACTTGCGATATTGAAAATATCGAGGTTCATAATTGCTATATTTCGGCGGGGCAGTATAGCTTTGGCTTGCTGGTAGGCGCAAAGAATCCTACCGCCGCCGGCGAAATTCTTCGCTTTAAGAATATTACCGTTACCGAAAGCGAAATCAATGTTACCGCCTATGGCCATGATGGCGTTGGCTTCCTTTTGGGCAGAGTTTGCAATAATCATCCGGTAGGCACCGCCAGCTACGGCGCCAAAACCGTTTTTGAAAATATTTATCTCTATGATAATAAAATTACCGGCAGCGCCGCCTATCAAGAGGGTAACTTCTATCATCAGGCGATCGGCATTGTTGCGGGCAGATTGCATAGCTACTATGGAGATTCCGCTGCCGATCCCGCAAGCGTTTTTAAAAATGTTGCGGTATTTAATACCGATATTACCGTTTCCGCTGCGCGGCCGATTACCAAGGCGGTCCTGATGGGCGGTGTCGGCGGGGCGAACTATGTCTCGGCCGAAAATATTGTTGCAATGAATAATGATGCCGAAGGCCTGCTCTTCGGCCGCGATAATGCGGAATCGAGAATTGCGGTAACCAATGCCGCGGTCGATACCGCGTATCTGGAATTCGGCGCGAAGGCGATGGATCTGCTGGGGGCAACGAATTCCCTTGCCGCCGAGGAGATCAAGAGCGGCGCCGCCGTCTATCAGCTGAATACCGCCTATGATCATCAATGGGCGATCAAGCGAGCGGGCGAAAAATTCAGCGTGGTAAAGGCGGATGCCGAAAATGCCGCCGCCGCGCAGGTTACCCTGCAGGTAACCCGCGCAGCCGATCAGGCGCTGATGAAATTTTATCTTTACAGCGATAGCGAAGGCGCGCTGATCGGCGTCGATCCTTATCAGGATCTGGCGGCATGGCGCGGAAAGCTGGATAAAAGCTATACCAAGGATACAATCGTTGCGGCAAACCATAGCTGCCGCCGCTATGCAGCGGTGGCCGATCCTGAATCGGCGGGTGAGCATACCTATACCTGCAAGCATCCCCTTTGCGGCCATGTTTTGCGGGCGCAATGCGCGCGGCGGTTGATTGCTCAGCAAAAGGCCAGCTGCCTGCAGAGCGGCTATTCCGAATATTATTGCTATATGTGCGATACCAATTATCGGCTGAATGTTACCGAGCCGAGCGGCGCCCATTCCTATGCGGCGCATCGCTATCGCGGCTGGAGCGGCAAGGAATTTTGCAATTGCACCGCCTGCGATGATGTTTTGAAGCTGAGCCCTGCGAGCGGCGCAAGGGTAGAAGCGGCTCTGGTGACCGCCGCGGCGGCGGATGGCGCGCAAACGCTGGAGATTCCGCTGGAATTAAAGGAAAACCCCGGCCTAGGCGGGCTGCAGCTGAGGGTAACCCTTTTTGATGCGGCGGGCTCCGCTTCTGCCGAATTGGCGGAAATCAAGGCGGGCGATCTCTTTGATTTTGTTACAAGCGTTGATGCTGAGGATGAATCGGTGGAGGTTGCCGATCTCGGCAAGAGCTTTTTGATTACCGCCGCCTCTATCGGCGAGGTAACGGCGGATGGCGTTGTTGCAACGCTGGTCCTTAATCTGAAGAATTGCGCGGCTCGCAGCGTTACCGGCGTTGCGGTGGAGATTACCGATGCGCCCAATGCGGTAGACGGCGGGCAGGTTGCCCTTAACGCTGTTTGCGGCGCGGCCGAGATCACCAAGGTTTTGAAGGGCGATCTGAATGACGATGGCAAGGCAAGCATTACCGATGCGGTCTTCCTCCTGCGCTATCTGGCGGAGCAGGAAAGCGATCGGGCATTGAATGCGCGCGCGGGCGATATGGATGCCTCCGGCTCCGTTACTACCGCCGATATGGCGCTGCTGATGAAATCGTTTCAATCTTAATTGATAAATGCAATGATTTTTTAAAGGCGTTTGCTCATCGAGCAAACGCCTTTCTTTTTTCTCAAGGGCCAAAGAGTTAATATTTTACAATTTTTTGCTAAAAAAGTGCAAGAATTTTTTAAAAAGCTATGTTATAATAAAATTGCTTGGAAAAATATGCCCTTATTTTTCAAAAATTATCCAAAACTTTCAAAATTGTTTGTTGAAAGTGCTATGTGCGCAAAATGTGCAAATTTTTGCGCATATAGGATAAATACTTTTTTGAAAAATGGGTTTATAATGTTATTATGATCAAGCTATGATCCAAAATTGCCCCCTTTTGCGGGCAAGAGGAAGATAAAAAAATCAGGAAGAGGCCCCCCTCTTCCCTTTTGGCATCTTCAAAATTCTTTGTGCATCCTGCTTTTAGGAGCAAAATATATTTTATTAAACTGCGGCAAACGCTGCGGTGAGGAGGGTATGTTTATGAAAAAACGTATCATAAGCATTCTGTGTACAGTTGTTATGCTGCTGTCGATGTTTTCCATGATAGTAGTACCTACTGTTGCAGAAACGTTCGACCTGTCGAGTTATACCATTGAGTATAAAACGAAGGTAAGTGTAGGCAACAGCAATGTTATTTTTGCTGCAACGGAGAATGCCGAAGACACCAGCTATTACTATGCGCAGGTTTATCCGGCAGATGCATCTAATAGCAGCAACACCTTCAAAATTGGCCATATGAGTGGGAAACATACCCACTATTATAGCATCAATGGAGGCACGTTAAACTCTGCCACAACTGCCTTCCATGAACATGGTGTGCGCGATGCGGAGTCAACATTGGCGACCACTTATAAAGTGAAGGTCTCGGTAACCGATATCGGTACCGATGCCGCAACCGCTAAGCTTTGGGTTGCTGCAGACGGAACGAACTATGCAACCGATCCGGTAGTTACGCTTCGTGATACGGATATGGATATTCCTGTTCTCGGTGAGCGTTTCCTTAAATCCTCCACAACAATTTTGGATGATCTTAAGATCTATGATGCCGACGGTATGATGATCTATGAGAACGATTTTTCAACCGCGCATCCGTTTGTTGACGGTGCTACATCTTACGCTACCCTTCAGGATGGTTGGCTTTCCGTTGGGCAGGGTAATATCGCTAAAAGTTGGGCAATTGCCGATCTGATCCAATATAATACCGAAACCTATACCATTGAATATGAAGAGTCTATTCTGGAAGGCTTCCCCGGCTTTATTTTCTCCGGTACCGGCCTTGAGGACTACTTTGTAATTCATCCCAAGCCGGAGATGGATATTCTTCAGGTTTTCCATCTGGGCGACAAGGCAAAGGACCTTCATAAATTTAATGATGAAAACGGCGAAGTGGTTGAGGAAACTACGAAGTATGGAAATCATAGCATTTCGGCGCCCTATGATTTCGAGCAGGATGGTAGATCCTATAAGTTTAAGGTAGTAATTACCCCTGCAACCGAAACGGAAATTGGCATTGCCAAGATCTATATCAACGATTCTGCCGAGCCGGTGGTTACCTTTAAGGATTCTATGATCACCTATGGTATGATCGGTACCCGCCTTTGCCGGAATAATGCTACTGCTACCAGTGTCCTTTCCCATGATAAGGCTTATTTCGACAACCTGAAGATCACCGATGCCACCGGTAAGCTGATCTATGCCAATGATTTCAGCAGCTATAATTTCCTGACAAATAGCTGGATGGAAAACGGCAAGGTTTATCAGGAGCAAACCGGTACCGCTGTAATACAACAGATCCATAATATCGATGATATTATTACTGCCGAGAAGGCATTTGATCCTGCCGCTTATTCTACCGCAAACGGTAATTATATTGTTGAATATGATATTGAAGCAAAAGCGGGCAATCCCGGTGTTGTATTTTCTCTTGACAGCGCAAAAGAATTTTCTTTCTTCAATGTAGGCGAATCCGGCATGCGCATTTATGATTATCGCGCTTCCGATGCCGGCTTGACTTTTGGCGCTCAAAACACATCGTTCAATGCTTTGAATACTGTTAAGCATGTGAAATTAGATGTTGCTGCAAATAGCGTAACGGCGACTGTTGACGGTAAAACAATTACTCAATCGTCCAACGTTGATTTCTTGAATCCCGGCTTTGGATTCCGTCTTTGCAACGCCACCGATACCTGCTATGTGGATAATCTGACCATTAAGACGCCGAACGGCATACTTCTTTATGAGAATGATTTTTCTGCTCATAATCCGCTTCCGTTTTATAAAAACGGAAAACTGGAAAACGGGCGCCTTTATTTGACTACAACAGCCTCCAATGTTCAAACGGCCTATTTGGAGCTGGAAAAGTTGCTGGAGGCATATACTCTTACCTATGATGAAATCCCTGTTACCTCCGCTGTTGCGATTGGATTTGGTACAACAGTAGGATCAAATAGTAAAATGGCGTTTTCCAGCCTTGAAGGCGGCACTAAGTTCTGGTTCCGCGATTATAATGATGCCGGAACTCCTGCTTGGAGCAGCACGGCAAACGCCGATTATGCCTATTCTTACAATAAAAAGTATTCTTTCACCATTCATGTTGCCCACAACAGAACGGGTGAAGGAACGAGCAAGAAGGCGTATGATAGCGTTTACGTAACCGTTACGGATGGCACAAACAGCTCTACCATTTTGTCTAACCCTGTAACGGTTCCTGATATGGCGCTTGGCTTCCGCCATTGCGATGCTAATTCCGAAGGCTATTATGATAATATCAAGATCATTCAAGGCGGCAATGTTCTTTTTGAAGAGGACTTTGAAAATGGCTATAATCCCTTTGCTGCAAGCGGTGCTACTGCAACCATCAAGACTGTAGAGGGAAGCAATTGGATTCATCTTTACGGAAAAACCACCAGCACAGAGGCGGTTTCGACTTTGATTACAAAGCAAAACTGCTTTGCTGCTGCGCCGGTTGCTTCTGCCGACTATGCTGCTGTTGAAGATGCGATTGCAAAGGCAAATATCCTGACTGCTGCAAATTACAAGAATTTTGCGGCTGTTACCGAGGCGATTGAAGCGGTTGACTACACCAAGACTGCTGCCGATCAGGCGGTTGTTAACGGTTATGCTGCTGATATTGAGGCTGCCATTGCGGCTCTGGAGCTGAAGGATGCGGATTATACCGCGCTGAATGCAGCCATTGCCAAATATGAAGGGCTGACCCTCGCCAATTATACCGAAGCGACTGTCGAGGCTGCGACTGCTGCTTATAATGTTGCTAAGGCAGATAGCGGCCGCAAGATTACCGATCAGGCGCTCGTTACCATGAAGGCGACCAATCTGGATTCTGCGATTACCGCTCTGGCGCTGAAGGATGCGGATTATACCGCGGTTAATACTGCGAAGGAAACCGCAGCAGCGCTGAATCCCGATTATTATGATGCAACCGAATATGCCAAGGTTACCGAGGCAGTTAATGCGGTTGTTGAAGGCAAGAAGATTACCGAGCAGGCCGAGGTTGATGCGATGGCACAGGCCATCAATGATGCCATTGCTGCTCTGGAGCTGCTGCCCGCCAATTATGCGGCTGTTGAAGCGGCCAAGGGCGAGGCTGCTGCCATCGACCGTGATCTCTATACTCCCGAAAGCCTTGCGCTTCTGGATGAGGCGATCGATGCGGTTGTTGAAGGCAAGAAGATTGATGAGCAGGCCGTTGTTGATGGCTGGGCTGCCGACATTCGCGCGGCCATTGAGGATCTGGATCTGATCCCTGTTGCAACTCCCGGCATTGCGATCGCCGATCAGGAAGTTAAAGCCGGCGAGACGGTTGAAGTTGTTATCGATCTGAAGGACAATGCTTATGCCCTTTCCGGCATGCAGATCGACATCGCTTATGATGCCGAATATCTGAGCATTGAGGATCTTGATGATATTGTTAAAGGCGATCTGCCCTTTAAGATGTATGTATTCAGCGAGAATGCATCCGATAATCCCGCAAAGGTAATTATGATTACCGATGTTTTGGAAGGCGTTACCGGCAATGGTTCCTTGGTGAAGCTGACCTTTAAGGCCCGCAAGGAAGGCACTACCGCCGTTACCGCAACCATCAATTCCGCTGAGGATGTTGAGCATGGCGCAGTTACCCTGGAGGGTGGCAGCGGCACCATTACCATCGAGCCCAGCGAATGCCAGCATGAAGGCGAAACCAAGTTCCGCCATGTTGATAATAGCGAGACCCATATCGAATACTGCGTTGATTGCGGCGCCGATATCGGCACTGCCGCTCCCTGTACCATCGATTATGCTCCCGCCGGTGACCATCTGAACCATACCGCAACCTGCCCCGTTTGTAGCTTTGTTTACACCGCAGAATGCGATTATGACGATGGTGTTGTTACCACCGAGCCGACCTGCGAAGGCAAGGGCGTAAAGACCTTTACCTGCGCGATCTGCTCCGATACCTATACCGAGGATATCGATCCCATCAACCATGATTGGGATGAGGGTGCTGTTACCACCGAGCCGACCTGCGAAGGTAAGGGCGTAAAGACCTATACTTGTAAGAACGATGCTTCCCATACCTATACCGAGGATATCGATCCCATCGGCCATGCTTATGACGAAGGCGTTGTTACCACCAAGCCGACCTGCGAAGGCAAGGGCGTAAAGACCTTTACCTGCGCCAACGATGCCTCCCATACCTATACCGAGGATATCGATCCCATCGGCCATGATTGGAATACCGAAGCAGATACCACCAATGATTTCGATCTGGAGAACGGCAAGCACGTTCATAACTTCGTATGTAAGAACGATGCAAGCCATATCGATGCCCGCGTGGTTGATCTGGATATCGTAGAAACTCCCGCTACCTGCGAGGACGATGCGTTCACCACCTATACCTGCCCTGAATGCGATCATGCACCGGTAGTTGTTACCCAAGACGGTACCGCAAAGGGCCATGATTGGGATGAGGGTGTTGTTACCACCGAGCCGACCTGCGAAGGCAAGGGCGAAAAGACCTATACTTGTAAGAACGATGCTTCCCATACCTATACCGAGGAGATCGATCCTACCGGCCATGCTTATGACGAAGGCGTTGTTACCACCAAGCCGACCTGCGAAGGCAAGGGCGTAAAGACCTTTACCTGCGCCAACGATGCTTCCCATACCTATACCGAGGATATCGATCCCATCGGCCATGATTGGGGCGCTTGGACTCATGTTGCAAATACCGCAACCCATACCCGCGTTTGCGCCAACGATGCTGCACATACCGAGACCGTAGCTTGCGTTACCGCGCAGACCGGAACCATCGGTCATACCTGTACCGAGGACGGTAAGCTGGTTTACACCTGTACCGAGAATTGCGGCTATAGCTATACCGAGACCAATCCTGCCGATCCCGCAGGCCATACCTATGATGAGGGTGTATACACCGAAGCTACCTGTACTAAGGACGCTTACACCACCTACACCTGCTCTGTTTGCGATGAGAACACCGAAGGCCATATCAAGGTGGAAACCCATGCCGGCACTGCTACCAACCACCCGAATAAGGTGGAGGATACTTCCGACGCTCTGGATCTGATCAATGGTAAGCATGTCCATCTCTTCGATTGCCCGGATTGTGATGAGCTGCTGGACGATGTTGAGTATCAGCTGGTTTGGGTTTATACCGATCCTACCTGTGTTGAGGATGGTTATACCACCTATACCTGCCCTGCGTGCCAGAAGTCCGAGGTTGTAACCGATGTCGGTTCTGCGGATGGCGAGCATAATTACACCGGCGTTGAAGGTGTTTATGTTGCTCCCACTCCGGCTGAAGACGGCCACTGGGAGAAGGAATGCGCCGATTGCGGTCATATTGAGAAGTATGATTACGATAATTCTATGCTGGGCGATGTAAACGAAGATGGCAGAATTACCATCGCAGACGCTGTTATTCTGCTCCGCCAGATCAACGGCGCAGCTCAGGCCCCGAATACCATCGTAAATCTCTACGCTTCCGATGTAAACGGCGATAATCAATTGACTGCCGAGGATGTTCAGCTGATCATGCAGAAGCTGAATGGCTGGAATGTTGAATTCGTTGTTAAGAACGGCGAAGAAAACGAGTAATTCAAAAAAAGAACTCCCTTAGGGGAGTTCTTTTTTTAGCGCATAATGAATAACGATGGTAGCATTGATTGAAATCAAAAAGCAGCTTTGTTATTCGCTGCCCATTCGGCCCTCTAATAATGGCAAATTAAAAATAAAAGGCTTTTGCTCAAATGAGCAAAAGCCTTTCTTCGTTATGCGTTATTCATTATGCGTTATGCGTTATTCATTATGCGTTATTCCATCCCCGCAACAATCGCCTGCATCTCATCCTGCAAGCGCTCCATTTCCTGCACCAGCTTAAATTGGGTGCGGGCGCGAACAAGATTATGCTCGGGATAGGCGGTTTTGAAATAAACATCGCCGTTGAGATAATCCGCCAAAAAGCGGATGCCGATCTCCAATGTAATCAGCCAGGCGCCGCAGGGGAGCAGATCCCGCTCGATGGGCAGCAGCGCATTGCCGCAGCCTTCTAAAAAGCCTTTGGTATAGGCTTCAAAAAGAGTAAGATCCAGCCGAACCTTATCAAGATCCTTTTCATCCTCCGCCGCGGTGGAGGCACCGAAGCGGATGGAATCGCCGAAATCAAAGATCGCCTGACCGGGCATAACAGTATCGAGATCGATAACGCATACCCCTTCGCCGCTTTCGGGATCCAGTAAAACATTATTCAGCTTAGTATCGTTATGGGTCACCCGTAGGGGTAAAACGCCCTCGTTTTGCAGATCCATAACAATAGAGCTGGAAGCCTCGCGCTCCAGCGCAAAGGCGATTTCCGCGGCGACCTCCGCCGCTCTGCCCGCTGCATCCTTTTCGATGGCCTCCCGCAGCTGCTTCATCCGCTGGGGGGTATCATGGAAATGGGGGATGGTTTCATGGAGCGTATCGATGGGATAATCCTTCAAAAGGCTCTGAAATCTGCCGTAGGCCTTGCCGCTGGCATAAAAATCCCGCGGGGAGCGGGCCGCATCCAGCGCCATCAGCGCGCTCTGGAAGCGATAGGCGCGCCAAGCGCCTTCCTCACCGTTATAATAGAGATCCCCATCGCGGGTTTTGATGAAGGTCAGCGTTTCCCGATTGGGGTCGCCGCCCGCTTCAACAATGCGCTTTTTCAGATATTCCGTTACCCCAAAAACATTTTCCATCAGCCCTTGCGGATCCTTGAAAACATAGGTGTTCATCCGCTGCATCACATATTGGCTGCCGCGCTTGGTGGTCAGCAGCAGGGTTTCATTAATATGGCCGCTGCCAAAGGGCTTGCAGTCAATAACCTCGCTATCAAAGCAAAAGGCTTCGATCACATTGATCGGCGTATTTTGCATCGTTTAATCCTCCCAGAGCTTTTCGGGATAAAGGCCGCGATCTTTCAGCGCCTGAATGCCTGCCTCAACAGCGGGCTTATCTTCTTTATAGGTAACGCCAAACCATTTATCGGCGCTATGCAATACCTCAACGGTTGCTTCGCCCGCCTGCAAAAGCTCATCCACAACGATCGGCAGGAAGAATTCGCCCTTCAGGGGATTCTCTTTTACGGTCTTTTGCAAAAATGCAGGGAATTTGCGCTCCAGCGCCCGCAGATAAGCCAGCGGGAAGCCCCACATATTCATCGAAACCGGCGCGGTATTGGAAACGGCAACGAAGGTCTTGCCGCCGTCTTCGGAATAATGGGCCTGACCATCGATCTTTTGGATCATGGTGCGCTCATCGATCTTTTGCAGATAGCCATCCTCGCTAACGCGGCATACCCCGCGGGCAACATGGCCGTTATCGGTAAGGGTATTTTCCAAAATATAGCCCACCATCGAAATTTTCATCGGATCGGCCTCCTCGGCGCTCTTCAAATAATTGAAAAGCTGAACAAAGGCATCTCTGCCGTAGAAATCATCGGCATTGATAACGGCGAAGGGCGCATCCAGAAATTCTCTGCAGCAAAGGATGGCGTGGCCGGTCCCCCAGGGCTTTACCCGCTCGGCGGGAATCTCAATCAACCCTTCGGGGATCTTATCCATCTCCTGATAGGCGTAATGCACCTCGGCGCGCTTTTCAATGCGGTTGCCGATGACCTTTTTGAAATCCTCCTCAATCTGATGCTTGATAACGAAAACAAACTTTTTAAAGCCCGCCTGCATCGCATCATAAATGGAGTAATCCATTATAATATTGCCGTAAGGGTCAACAGGATCGATCTGCTTCAATCCGCCGTAGCGGCTGCCCATTCCTGCGGCCATGATGACTAAAATCGGTTCTTTCATTTTAATAACCTCCTGATCTATGATCGCTAAATAGTATGATCGTTACATACAGGTTTATTATATCACCCTTTCCAAACATTGTAAAGGGAATAAATGTCACCTTTTTTATAAAAACGGGACAGCAGAAACATTTTTTCAAAAAGACAACAAGATGTTTAAAAAAAACAACATAAGGTTGTTTACAAAAAAGAGGCTTCCGTATATAATTAGTATATATAATAGTGTCTTTATCGATTTTTCTATAAAGAACGGTAAAATGTTTCACGCAAAAGGAGGAACTTTATGATGTTCACCAAAAAGACCAAGCTTTGCGCCGTTATTATGGCGGCGGTAATGCTGATCTCGCTTTTTACAGCCTTTGCCATGCCCGCATCTGCCGAGGTTATGTCGAAAGCTGCAGCGGATCTCCTGCCCCGCGCATCGGCGTTTAAGACCAATCCGAGCGCGAAGGAATTTCGGATTATTGATACTAAAGACCTGAATGCGGTCGCCAATAATCCCGATGCATTCGGCAAGGATATTATGCTTTATCTTACTGCTGATATTAAGGTAACGGGCGGCGCTGCCAATCATATTGGCTGCCATGCCGGCCTCAACGGCCTCGGCCATAAGATCAGCGGAGTTAATTCCACCGGCGCCGCCTCCGGCAATACCGGCTGGTTCGCCAAGGATTATCAAGGCTCTTACTTTGGCAATGTTACTCTCGAAGGCTGGACGGGCACCCTCGGCGGCACCCGCTCGGGCTTGGTATTCGGTAATATCGCCTCCAAGGACCTGACCATCGAGAATGTTAAGGTGATCAATTGCGAAGCCAACGGCAGCTCAGTTACGCAGCTGGGCCTCTTCGCCGGTGCGATTGCGCCTGTTGAGAACGACAGCAAGATCAAAATCACCAATTTCATCATGGAGGATTGTACCCTGAACCTCAACGGCGCCGCAGGCGATGGCGCTGCGCTGGTGATCGGTACCTTCCGCTCTGAGGCGTCCGATAGCAGAACCCATCAGGTTACCCTTGACGGCGTTTACCTGAATAATAATAAACTGCTGGGCAGCTCCAAGGATTTGCTCTATCATGAGGGTATCGGTATCCTCTTCGGCCGCCTGCAGCATGCGACTGCAAGCCCTTCGCTGATCGTTCGGAATACTGCAGTTACCAATACTCAGATCTCTTCGCTGCTGACCCGCGTTTCCTCCATCGGCGGCGCGATGGCTGGCGGCGGCGTTCCCATCACCTTGGATAATGTTATTACGTATAATAATGCCGGCGCGGTCGGTTTGGTATTTGGCCGTTCGGGCGATACCCTGACCAGCTATAAGAATGTTTTCAGCGATGAAGAATGGCTGATCAGCGGCACCGGCTCCACCGAGCTTTCCGGTACCAAGAACAACGATAAGAATAATTTTGCCTCCCGCATCACCCCCGAAGCGCTCTACGCGCTCAATGCGGCGAATGCCGAGGTTGAAACCTATCGTGCATGGGCGGTTGAGCCCAGCGGCAGTAACCTGCTGATCTACGGCGATGTTGAGGGCTATGCTCCCATTCAGAAGGTTACCCTGAAAACGCAAAATAAAGATCCTCAGGCTGAAACTGAAACTTATTACCGTTACACTGATAGATACGGCAAGCTGATGGATATCGGCGAGCTGGAGAATGCGGCAAGCTGGTCTTGCGGCGGTCTTGCAAATACCACCTTCGATTCCGAGCAGACTCTGATCGGCTATGTTGGCTATTTCGGCCTCTCTGCTGCCGGCTCTGCTTATGAAGTCAACAACGGCGATGATGTTACCCTTTCGATCGGTCTGCAGAATTGCGAGGTCGGCCCCGAGAGTATCGATTATGTTGGCTACTATGATCCTGCGGTGCTTTCCACCGAGCTGAGCAAGATTACTGTTTCCTATCCCTTTGACGATGTTCGGGTTTATATTACCGATGATGCGGCGACCGGCCTTAAGAAGATCGGCATCGCTGCCGCAAGAAAGGAAGCGGCTGCCATCAATAGCAGCGAGGTTCCCTTTGCAAGCATTGTATTTACCGTTTCCAATAAAGCCCCCCGCGGCACCATTACCTATGTTCGCTCTCTGATCGATAATGCAACCAAGACTGTTGCGGGCGGCGAGATTCCTGTTGTTGATATGATCGCAGGCGTTGACTATCTGGATGCGCCCAAGGATGTCAATATCATGGTTTCCTATAACCATCAATGGAGCAAGTGGACTCATGTTGCCGGCACCGAAGGCATTGATTCCAAGATGAGCCGTACCTGCCTGGAGGATGGCTGCGGCGTTGTTGAAACCGTTGCTTGCGTATTTGATCATTATGAAGAAGTACCTGCTGAGTGCTTGGTAGATGCGTATAACCGCCATACCTGCACCACCTGCGGCTACTATTACGATGAAGTTTCCTTCGGCACTCTGCTGGGCCACGATTTCGAAAACAGCAATAAGCTCGGCCATATCGAAGGGACCGAGGGCGAGGATTCCCGCCACGGCGTTCAGTGCAGCCGCTGCGATGTTGTTGATCTGGAGACCGGCGAGGCTTGTACCTTCGAAAGTGCATATCATAAGGCAACCTGCCTTGAGGGCGGCTTCACCCGCTACACCTGTAAGTTCTGCGGTTATTATTACGATATTGAGAATCCGGACGCTCCCGCCATCGGCCATGATTGGGGCAAATGGACCGCCAACGGCGATCATAAGACCCATACCAGAACCTGCGAAAACGATGCAACTCATACCCAGACCAAGGCTTGCAACTATAAGCTGCAATCCTCTTCCCTGAAGCCCACCTGCGTAAGCCCGGGCCGCAACGATTATAAGTGCGCCAACTGCGGCGATGAAACCAGCGAGATCATTGATGCAATGTATGATGAGCATCAGCAAATTGTTATCCGCTATTGCGAGCCTGATTTCAGCAAGAAGGGTGCCGATGGCTTTATCGATGAATATTGCGCCGCTTGCGATACCCGCATCGAGCTGACCAAGGTTTTGGATGCGGGCCAGCCCTTCCCTGATATGAAGAGCGATACGGTTTGGTATTATCCGTACGCAGTATTCTGCAAATCCTTTGATTTGATGCAAGGTAACGACAAGGGCAATTTCGTTCAAGACGGTACTGTTACCCGCGCGCAGGTTGCTGTTATCCTCAGCGCCATGCTGAAGGGTCAATATGAGGAGACGACCGGAAAGGTTGTTAAGGACATCCCCGCGATGACCAATACCGAATTCAATAAATTCCTCAATGCAATCGCTCCCTATAGCGTTACCGATAACCCTGTTTCCCTGAAGGATATCAAGGGTAAATGGTATGAGCGCTATGCAAAGATCGCTGCGCGGATGGGCATTGTTGCCGGTAATGAAAAAGGCCAGTTCTTGGGCGATAATAATGTTACCCGCGAGCAGCTGGCGATTATGCTGAAAGCCTTTATTACGGTAGACGGTAAGCTGACCGGTGATCCCTCTACCCCGCAATTCGGTCCCAAAGCCACCTATAAAGATATGAAGAAAGTTTCGAGCTGGGCAAAGCCCTATGTTGAATGGGCAGCCAAGGTTGGCCTCTTCGCAGGCGATAACAACGGTAACTTCAATCCGCAGAATACTACCCTGCGCCGCGAAATGGCCGTTCTTGCCCAGAATATTTATGTTGAGATCCGCGGCATCTGGATCGTTGATCACGACGGCACTAAATTAAACTAACCAACCGATTCGGGCGCGCCCCGCGCGCCCGAATCCCGAAACAAAAATCCCCTGCGCCGAGCAGCGCAGTAAGAATTGTTTTAAAGGAGGAGTTGTGACAATGATCACAAGAAAAACAAAGCTTCTTTCCGGCCTTGTTGCGATCGTGATGCTGATCTCGATGTTTGCGGCTTTCGCAATGCCTGCGGTTGCGCAGGAAGTAGATCCCAGCAAGATGCCGAAAGCCTCTGCGCAGGCAACCTATCCTGCGGCAAGCGCCTATGCGATTACAAGCATAGAAGATTTTAGTTTTGTCAGCAAGAATGTTGATAAATTCCCCGCAACCAAGACTCTTTATCTGGCGACCGATCTGGAATTCGGCGGTGCGGGCGGCAGCCTTGAAGGCTTGGCGGCGGCCATCGATGGCCTCGGCCATACCGTCAGCGGCCTGAAAATCAGCCGCAACCTGATGGGCGCGGAATATGTTGGTAAATCCTTGAAGAATATCGTATTTAAGGATTGCACCGTTACCGAGCTGACTCAGGATCAGGGCTTCCTTTTCGGCAAATTCAAGGAAAGCGAAATCACCCTTGAAAATATTACTCTGGATAATGTTCAGGGTACCGGCGATGGTCTTGCCAATTATCAGCGCACGCTGCTGGTTGGCGTTACGCCCAGCGGCGGCAAAACCTTGAATCTGAATAATATTACCATTAAGAATTCCGGCCTGAAGGTAAATACAGGCAATAATTCTGTCGGCTTAGTTCTCGCCCGCTGCACTACCGGCGATACCGTTAATATCAACGGCCTGAATATCATCGGCAATACCATCAAGGGCGTTGGCCAAACCTCGGTCAGCTATGTTGTTGGTCAGGCGCAGGGCGCAGTTCATATTAAAAATGCTTCTATTTTTAATAATAGCAAGCTGGATGATCAGGGCAATCCCGCCGATAAGGGTAATCTCTGCTTCGGCTATGAGAGCGCTTCCTCCAGCATTACCAATCTGATCGCGGGCAACAACGGCGGCAAGGCTGTTGCGGCCAGCACCTCGGTGAAGCAAAGCATGGTAAAGCCCAATGTTGCTGTTGGCAACGGTGCGGCGATCTACGATGCGAATGTTGAGATCGGCGGCACCGCAGACGATTCCCTTTATCTTTGGGCGATCAAAGAGGGCGCGGTTGTTGCTGCCGATGCCAATCATGCGGCTCCGGTTCGCGTTTCCTTCCTGGTTGGCAGCGTTCGCAGCAGTTATTATACCGACTATGCGGGCAAGCTGATCGGCGTAGACGATGCTTTCCTTGCTTCTCAGGATTGGGATATGGATGTTACTGTTGATACGGTATTTACCAAGAATACCACCATCGCGGTAGCGGGCGCACCCCTTGCTTTGGATAACCTGCAGAGCGCGGTAAACCATTATAATGGCAAAACGCTCAGCTATTATGTTGAGGAAGAGGCGCTGACTGAAGCGCTGGCAAAGGCAGCGGCGATCATCGCCGGTACCGATACTACCGCTAAGCAGCAAGATGCGGATGATCTTGCCGATTATCTGGTTTCTCAGAAATTGAATCTCAATGGCGGCGTTGATGCTCCGGCTGCTTCCCAATATGCCGCTTATCCCAATTTGTTTGAATATTCCATTCATACCGTTGCGGATCTGGAATATGTTTCCGAACATTTTGATAAATTCGGCAAGGCCGTAACCCTGCATTTCCATAACGATATTACCATTACCGATCCCGCCTCCTCCGCCAACTATCTCGGCGGAAAGTCGGGCTATGATACC
>JAZQDS010000086.1:0-11179 GCA_045546895.1 Eubacteriales bacterium
GAAGTGTCTCTCTCGGGGAGTCTTTTTTATTTGCTTTTAACAAATATATTTGATTTATTTGAAATTATATGTTATAATTTATTAGTTATATTTATATCTTAATGGGGGTATTAAGATGAAGAGATTAATCTGTATGCTGCTGATCGGCTTGCTTACGCTGAGCGTAATGGGTGGAATTGCTCTGCCTGCCGCAGCAGTCGAGAGCGCGGAAATTGCAGAATATAAGCTTATGAGCCAAAATCTTTGGATTTACGGTACTACCGGCGAATATGATGCAAAAGAATTTGATCGCCGCCCGATGATGATACGGCGGATTCGGGAGCAATCGCCCGATATTATTACATTTCAGGAGATGAACACCGGCTGGACAGACTACCTGCTTTCCAATTCCGAGTTTACCTCCAATTATACCCTGCATTATAAATATCGTAAATCCGATAATAAGGAAGCAGTTCCCGTTGCGTTTAAGACCTCGAAATTTAAGGTTTTGGAAAGCGGGCATTTTTGGTTTTCCGATACCCCTGATAAGGAATCCGCTTTTTCGGATGCCTATTGCCATCGCATTTGCTCCTGGATGGTGCTGGAGGATAAAAGCAACGGCGAAAAAATAGGTGTTTACAGCGTGCATATGGATCTTTATGAATCCGCCCGCAATAAGAGTACCCCCATTTTGCTGGAGCGCATCAATGCGATCAAAGAAAAATACGGTGATATTATGATAATCGCCGCAGGTGATTATAATTGCAAGAAAGGCAGCACCTGCTATAATGCAATGATCGATGCGGGCTACGGAGATGCGCGCTTTCTTGCTCCCGTTACCAGCTCCGAGCCTACCGCCCCGCCTTCTAATATCATTGATTTTATTATGGTCAATAATACGGTGGGTGCGCTGGAATTTTCGGTACTCAGCGATAATTACAATAGTGATGGATATGTTCTTTCGGACCATAATGGCATTACCATGCGCTTTTGCAATGCCAATAAGGTGGAGCAGCTGCTGATTGATCTTGAAAGCTATTTCAGGGTTAAGGATGCCTCTTATTTTGAGGGAGCGCCGAAGGAGGAGGTTGCAACTCTTAAGCGCTATATCAACAAGGAAATCAATCTCTCTTCGGTAGAGAAGCTGGAGCTTGCGGCAAAATTGAGCAAGGCGAAGGGCAATTATGCAGTCAATCCCGAGGCAACGCAATGGGTTCTTTATCCCGATGCCCCCATTTATCGGGTGCCGAGCCGCTCTGTTTTGAATTGGGTAGCAAAAAATCCGGATCATTTCGGCGCGGATAAAACCCTGCTTTTCGGCGCGGATATGAAACTGCTTGAGAGTGATGCGGCTGCGAGCGGCCTGAAGGTTCATGCCTCCATCGATGGCGGCGGCCATAAAGTTTCCGGCGTTAATATTGCTACCGATGGAATTGATCAGGGCTGGCTTGCCGAAAAATATCAAGGGCAATTTGTTAAAAACCTTGTTATGGATGGCTGGCAGGGCAGCTTCGGCGCGCAGGATTGCGGGCTTTTGATCGGCTCTGCCCAGACCGAAAAGCTGCTGATTGAAAATGTAACGGTTCAAAATTGCTCTGCCAAAGCGGTAAGCCCGGTGGCAACAGCGGGTCTTTTGATCGGCTCGCTTTTGGCGGTTGGCCAAGATCCGGTTGCAACCTTCCGTAATATCGATATGATCGGAAATACGCTGGAGGTTACCGGCGCCAATGATGGCGTTGCCTTTTTGCTGGGGCGCGCGCAAAATACCTTGAGCAGCGGCGCAGGCCATGCAATTGAGGTTGAATCGGTAGGGCTGAACAATAATCAATTAAAGGGGAGCGCAACCGCTGACTATCATGAGGGGGTTGGCCTTTTGCTGGGCCGCCCGACTACCGCTCCCCGTACCCCCAGCGTTACCATTAAAGGGGCATCGGTGATGAATACCAAGGTTTCCGCCGATTTTCCGCGGGTCAGCGCGCTGGTTGGCGCCTATGGGCTTGGAAATAGCTCGGTATCGGCAGAAAACTTTATGATTGCCGGCAATGAAAATACCCAAGCAATCGTTTTTGGCCGATCGGGGAAGGAAAAAAGCTGTACCCTCAAAACCTTTTATAGCGATACTTTATCGACCTATTGGTCGATGGATAGTAAGGCAACAGAGGCGGTCAAGATTCCTCATACCGATCAGGCGGCCCATTCTTCTAAATTGAAAACCTTTGAGGCGGTCATTCTTCAAAATAATGCTACCGCTGCATCGGCTCAAAAATGGGTCATCAAAGAGGGGGGCGTTATGCCCCAAAGGAGCGGCGATCGCTTTCCGCTGAAAATTACCTTTGATAGCGATTTTCGCTATACCGATGCTGCGGGTAAGCTGGCAACCGCCGCGCCCATCGGCAATTGGTATCTCAACGGCAGCTATGTTGCCGATCCTGCTGCGCAGGTTTATACCGAGGCGGCGGGCTATATCGGCAAAGCTACCGATAAAACCGCATTGAATGGTAATATCTATGAGCTGATGAGCTTTATCAATAATAATAAAACGGTATTGAGCGAGGAGCAGGCCGCGCAACTCAATCAACTGCTGGCGGATGCCCGCAGCGTTGCAGCGGATGCCAATGCAACTCAGCCCGCTGCCGATCAGGCAGCGGAAACGTTGCTGCAATGGAAAGAGCTGCCCGCCGATTATGCGGCTGTTGATGCGGCGATCGCGGCGGCCGAGGGCTATGATGAAGCGCTTTATGCCAATTTTGATGCGGTTACCGCCGCCCTCAATAAGGTGGTTCGCGGCAAGAAAATAACAGAGCAATCGATTGTTGCCTCCATGGCGGATGCCATTCAGCAGGCAATTGCCAAGCTGGAGAAAAAATCTGCTGATTATGCGGTTGTTGATGCAGCGATCGCGTCAGCGAATGCGCTCAATCCCGATCATTATATGAATTTCGGTGCCGTAACCAATGCCATCGATGCGGTAGATCGCAGCAAGGGTATTGATGAACAGGCGGCGGTCGATGGGATGGCGAAGGCGATCAATGATGCCATCGCCGCGCTGGAAATGAAGCCCGCCGATTATGCGGCCGTTGATGCGGCGATTGCGGCAGCCGATGCGCTCAATCAAAACGATTATAAAAATTTCAGCGCCGTAACCAATGCGATCAATGCGGTTGTCCGCGGCAAAAAGATCAATGAGCAGGCGGCGGTGGATGAGATGGCAAAGGCGATCAACGATGCAATTGCCGCCTTGGAAATGAAGCCTGCTGATTATGCAGCTGTGGATGCGGCGATTGCGGCAGCAAATCAGCTCTATCCGGAGGATTATATTGATTTTTCCGCTGTAACCAATGCCATTAATGCTGTTGTTCGCGGCAAGAAAATCAATGAGCAGGCGGCGGTAGATGCCATGGCGAAAGCCATCAATGATGCCATTGCCGCCCTGCAAAAGAGCGGCGCCGATTATGCAGCCGTTGATGCGGCAATTGCGGCGGCGAATGCGCTCAATCAAAGCTATTATGAAGATTTCAGCGCTGTAACCGATGCGATTCATGCGGTGGTTCGCGGCAAGAAAAAGGACGAGCAGGCGGCGGTGGATGCCATGGCGAAAGCCATCAATGATGCTATCGCTGCGCTGGAAATGAAGCCCGCCGATTATGCGGCGGTGGATGCGGCGATTACTGCCGCAGGCAAGCTCAATCCAAGCCATTATGAGGATTTCAGCGCCGTAAACAATGCGATCAATGCGGTTATCCGCGGCAAAAAGATCAATGAACAGACGGCGGTAGATGCCATGGCGAAAGCGATCAATGATGCCATTGCCGCGCTGGAAATGAAGCCTGCCGATTATCTGGCGGTGGATTCCGCCATCCGCGCAGTGCTTCAGCTGAAAGCAACCAATTATATCAATTATCATATTGTCAGTGCCGCTGTAAATGCGGTGGATCGCAGCAAAAAGATCAATGAGCAGGCTGCGGTCGATGCTATGGCAAATGCGATCTATGAAGCGATTGCTGCTTTGGAGATGAAGCCTGCCGATTATGCGGCGGTGGATGCCGCGATTGCTGCAGCGGATGCGTTGATCGGCGATTATTATTCGAATTTCAGCGCTGTTACCGCGGCAATTGATGCAGTGGATCGCAGCAAAAAGATTGTGGATCAGAATGAAGTTGATGCTATGGCAAAAGCCATCAATGATGCCATTGCCGCGCTGGAGATGAAGCCTGCCGATTATGCGGCGGTGGATGCCGCGATCCGCAGCGCCGAGGCGCTGGATCCGGAGGCTTATAAGGATTTCAGCAAGGTAACGGCGGCAATCGATGCGGTGGTTCGCGGTAAGCTGATGGATGAGCAGGCAGCGGTCAACCAAATGGCCCAAAAGATTCGAAGCGCCATCGATGCGCTGGCTCTGAAGGATGCGGAAATTCTCGGCATCAAGGGCTATGATACCGCCATCAGCGGCGATCAGATCAGCCTGCAGGCAAGCGGCGATCAAATGCGGGCCGCCTTTGAGGTGGCGGGCGTTTGCAAGGGGCTGAATGTTTATGCCGATGAAGGGCTGAAAATTGGCATCTGCGGGATCGGATTTTCCAATCCGCCCAAGCTTTATGCAGCGCAAACCCTTGCGGGGCTGCGGCTGGGGCTTGCAAATGCTTATAACGTTTATTATGTTGAATTGCTGAGCGAAAACGGCAGCCGCCGTGTTTATCAGCTGATCATCCGCAAGGAGGTTGCAGCAGTAAACTATGCGGATGTGCCGAAGGGCGGCAGCGCATGGTATACCTCTTATGTTTATGAGGCGACCCAAATGGGCTGCGTAACCGGCACAAAGAGCGGATCTAAATGGTATTTTAATCCCAATGGGCAAACAACCCGTGAGCAGATGGCTACCATTATGACCAAGGTCAAGGGCTTAAATGTAAATTATTTTGCCGGCGTGAAGCTGCCCTTCGCCGATCAATCAAAGATTTCCGATTGGGCGGTCATTTATATGAAGGCAGCCTATCAGACAGGCTTGATCAGCGGCAGCAAAAAGAATAATAAGCTTTATGCCAATGCCAAGGATTATGTTACGCGGCAGGAGGCAGTAGTAATGATGGTAGCGGCGATCGGCTGCGAACATCGCTCCGTAGATTTGAGCGGTTTTAAGGATTATGACGAATTTAAAGGCAGCTGGGCAGAGCCGTATCTGCAAACGGCGGTCGCTTTGGGGCTGATCAGCGGTAAGAGCGGAAAGCTTGCGCCCAAGAGCTTCATTACCCGCGCTGAGCTGGCGGTTATCCTTAAAAATATGAAAAAGTATATGTAAAAGCAAAGCATCGCTTGGGCGGTATCTCGCCCAAGCGATGCTTGTTTTTTTGAAAAAGTTAATATTCTCCCATTTTATCAAAAAATATTGCAAGTAAACGATGAAATAATATGATATAATTCTATATGAAATAAATTGTTGTAGCAAGGAGGAAGTGCAATGAATCAGAAAAAACGTGTTTTTTCATTTTTGATTGCTCTTGTTATGTTGATCGGCAGCGTTCCCTTCAGCTTCGGAGCCGCAGCGGCGGCGCCTTCTGAAGAGATCGATCAGCCGCCGATGCAGCTGATTTATGATGAATCAGCTGCCGATTGGGAGCTGGAAGGCCTTGCCCTCGGCAATGGTTTTACCGGCGCAACCATCTATGGCGGTGTTCATGCCGATCGGGTTTTGCTCAATGAGCATACCCTCTGGTCCGGCGGTCCCGGCGCCAGCGCAGCCTATGATGGTGGCCTCGCAAAAACGCAGGCCGAAAACTGGGCCAATCTGGAGGCTGCCCGCAAAAAGCTGCAGGAAAATATGAATAGCTTTTCTGCAAGCAGCGAGGCATATATTAATAATGGTCAGGTAATGACCCAAAACTATCCTGCCGATAGCGAGCTGAATGATTTGGTCAATGCCCTGAAGGGCGAAAAGAGCCAATTCGGCCGCTATCAGGAATTGGCGGAGCTGGTCATCAGCGATAATGCGGAGCCGAGAGTAACGCTTCTTTCGGTCACCAGCAATTATGATAATATCTCCAATTCTAATCTGCGCTCCCTTTTTGATAATGATTTTTCTACCAAATGGTTCAGCCAAGGGAGCGGCTGGTATACGCAGGATGATGATCCTGTTGAGATTGTGATGGAATATAATATGCCTGTATCCATTGACCATTATAGCTTAACCAATGGTGTGGATTCGGTTGCTTATGGCCGAAGCCCCTATAGCTGGACCTTTTATGGCTCCAATAACGGCACCAGTTGGGATCTTTTGGATACCCGCGAAGAGATCGATGATTGGGAATATAATGGCACAACCAATCGAGGTCCGGATTATATTTCCACCTTGGAGTATTCCCTGGGGAAAACGGTTACCTATACTTATTATAAACTGAAGCTGACCGAAAATCAGCCGTTGGCGCCGAAGGATACCACCAATCCTTACGATGCTTGGGGCTATGAGCTTTCCGAAATCGGAATCGGCGATACCGGCGAGCAAAAGATGAGCGTTACCGCCTCTCATTATCCCGCCAACGAAGGGGAGGCCCCTGCCAAGATCTTTGATAACAATTCCGATACGAAGTATTACGCTCTTGCGGGCCTCAGCGGAACAATGAGCTATCCCGCTTGGATTGCGGTAAGCCTGCCCGAGGCGATTACCTTTGGCAGCTATGCGATTATCAGCGGTAATGATGCTCCTGCCCGCGATCCAAAAACATGGGAAATTCAGGGCTCGACCGATGGTTTAAATTGGGTTACTCTCGATAAGCGGGAAAACCAGACCTTCTCCGGCCGTAATGCCCGCTATGAATATAGCGCGCTCAATCAGATCAACGGAAATGCAACCTATAAATATCTTCGTTTCTATGTAACGGCGGTCAATACCGCAGGCAACGGTCTGCAGCTGGCCGATCTGATCTTTATCGATGCCGCAGGCAAGGATATCGATCTTACCGGCAATGCCCTTCAGCAGGAAACGGCTGAAAATTATCAGCGCGTTTTGGATATTGATCAGGGCCTTGCCTCCGTTAGCTATACGGAAAACGGCATCAATTATGCCCGCGAATACTTTGTATCCAATCCCGATAATGTTATGGCCATCCGCCTGACTGCCTCCGAGGGCAAGCTCAATCGGCGGATCTCCTATGATACTCCCCAAACCAAAACAACCGTTACTGCCGATGGCAGCGCAGGCACCCTGACCATTCAGGGGAGCCCCATCAATCATACTCAAGCTGAAAAATTAGTCTTTGCGGCGCAGGTAAAGGCGGTTGCCAAGGGCGGCTCGGTAATGAGCGAGGGCACTTCGCTTTTGATTACCGATGCGGATGAGATTATTCTTTATATTACGACCGATAGCAATTATCAGCAATGCAAGGATACCACCTTCGATTATTTCGAGGATGTGGATCCTGTTAAGGATGAGATCGAGCCACGCCTGACAGCTGCGGCCAATAAGGGTTACGATGCCTTAAAGCAGGCGCATCTGGCGGATTATACCGAGCTGATGGGGCGCGTTAAGCTGGATCTCGGAGTGGATTATCCGATGGTAGGCGGCAAGCCGATGATGACCGATGATCTGCTTAAGGGCTTTCAGAATGGCACCCTTACCGATGAGCAAACCACCTATCTGCAGATGCTCTATTATCAATTCGGCCGCCATCTGCTGGTCAGCTCCTCCCGTGAGGGCTCGCTGCCTGCCAACCTGCAGGGTATTTGGGCGGGCGGCTTGGATACGCCTTGGAATTCCGATTATCATACCAATATTAATTTGCAGATGAACTATTGGGCGGCGGAAACCGCTAATCTTCCCGAATGTCATCAGCCATTGATTGATTATATCAATGCGCAGGTAGCCCATGGCGAGCTGACCGCCCAGCATTATTTCTATGCCACCTCCTCCGCCGGCGGGACCAAAACCCCTGCCCGCGGCTGGACAGCATATCATGAAAATAATATCTGGGGCAATACCGCACCTGCTACCTCCTCCGCCTTCTATTATCCGGTTGGCGCCGCATGGCTCTGCCAGCATATCTGGGAGCAATATGCGTTTAGCTTGGATAAGAACCTGCTGGAGGAAAATTGGGATACCCTGCTGGGCGCCGCCCTCTTCTGGGTAGATAGCTTGGTGGTGGATACCCGCGATAATACCCTTGTTACCAGCCCCTCTTATTCGCCGGAGCATGGTCCCTTCTCGCTGGGCTGCACCGCGGATATGACGATTATCTGGGATCTTTTCAATAATACTCTGAAGGCTGCGGATGTTTTGGAGATCGATACCGATGAGGTAGATGAAATTCGCGCCGCCTTCGCAAAGCTGCCCCCGCTGAAGATTGGCTTGGGCGGCCAATTCCAGGAATGGAAGGATGAAATTACGCTGGATATAACCGGCGATAATCAGCATCGCCATGTAAACCATCTTTATGCGCTCTATCCGGGCAATCAGGTTGTTGCCGGTCGCAGCGAGAAGGATGATGCCTTTGTTGAAGCAATGGCTGTTACCCTCAATACCCGCGGCGATGGCGGCACCGGCTGGAGCAAGGCGTGGAAGATCAATATCTGGGCAAGAATGAGAGATGGCGACCGCGCTTTGAAGCTGCTGAATGAGCAGCTGGATAGCTCGGTAAATATGAACCTTTTTGATAACCATCCCGATTGGAGCACCTCTGACCCCGATGACGGCCTCTTCCAGATCGATGGCAACTTCGGCGCCACCTCCGGTATGACCGAGATGCTGCTTCAAAGCCAAGGCGATGCAGTGGAATTACTGCCTGCTCTGCCTTCCGCTTGGGCTACCGGCTCTGTTAAAGGTCTGCGGGCCCGCGGGGATGTCGGCGTGGATGTTACTTGGAAGGAGATGAATCCCTCCTCCGCCACCCTCAGCGTTGGTACTGCCAATAGTGCTTTGAAGGTAAAGGCAAAGAATATTGCCTTCGCCGCCATCAGCGATTCCAATGGCAAGCCTGTTGCCTATACTGCCGATGGTTCTGATTGCATCACCTTCGCTGCCGCAGCGGGTGAGACCTATTCGGTCACCTTTGATCTTGGCGGAAAAGCCCGCCTTGCAGGTGCCTTGAAATACTATGAAGGCAAGGATACTGCTTATTTTGAAAACAGCGATGCCATTGCAGCGGCTATTCAGCGCGCCGAGATTTTGGTAGGCACCGCGGGCGAGCCTGATGAGAATGAGGTGGCCGAGCTGCTGGAGATTTTGAGCAATGCTGTTTATAAAGCGGCCCCCAATCTCCCTGCCGCAACATTGGCGGAAACCTATCCCGATGCGCCGGGCTATATAATTCCTGATAAGGAAAACCTGAATTTTGTTGCAACCATCGGTAATCGCAAATATTATACTGCTGATAAGGTTCTTTATATTACAAACGATATCGCGCTGGATCCTCAATCGGATGCGGCAGCAGGAATGCTGGGCGTTCATGCCTCCATCGATGGCGGAAATCATACCATCTCAGGCGTTTCGCTGCTGCTCGGCTCCGATGGCAGCGGCTGGATGGCCGCCGATTACAACGGCGCTTATATTAAAGACCTTACCCTCAGCGGGTGGTCGGCAATCTGCCGCGGCACATTGCTGCGGGATGTTGGTATGCTGATCGGCCGTACGGTGAGCAATGATCTGGAGCTTGAAAATATCAAGGTAATCGATTGCAATATGCAGGTTGAAGAGGGCTCCTCCACCCGCTCGATGGCATTGTTGATCGGCGGCACCGCGCCCACCGATCCCAGTGCAACCATCCGCTTCTCTAAGATTACTATGCAGGGCAATACCATGACCCTGAATACGGCTGATGACGGCGTAGCTTTGTTCCTTGGCCGCGCAGCCAATACTGCAAATGCTAAAACCCATCATGTGGCGCTGGAGAATATCTATCTCAATGGCAATACCATCAACGGTAGCTCTACCTCTGAATATCACGAGGGCGTTGGCATTTTGCTGGGCAGAATGAACGTTACAGAGAAAGAGAAGGATGTTGTTATTCGCAATGCGGTTGTATTGAATACGACCGTAGGTGCCGAAATCGACCGCATCAGCGCATTGATGGGTGCGGGCGGTCTTGCCAATGTAACGGTGGCGGTAGAGAATGTTATTGCCGCCAATAACGGCAGCGCCAAGGGCTTGGTCTTTGGCCGAAATAATGATGCGGCGCCCGATCTGACCAATGTTTATGCGGATACCGATTATCTTGGCTGGTCCCATTCCAATGCAACAACCTTAGGTACCCACACGGTCAATGCGGATAAAGCAGCTTCTGCGGCGCTCATCGCCGGTGGCGGTGCTGCCTATGCGCTCAACGCCGCAACCGGTACCGATGATTATAAATGGGCGCTGAAGAACGGCGGGATTGTTGCCGCCGATGCGAAGAATGCAAAGCCGGTTAAGGTTACCTTCGATGGTGAGCCGCTTTATACCGATTATGCGGGCAAGCTGATCGGCGAAGTACCCTTCGGTAATTGGTTCCTGAATAGTGTTTATGTTGAGGACCCCGCCGCCAAGAGCTATACAGCCGATGCCGCGTATCTTGGCCATGTTACCGATAAGAATGCCCTGCTCTCGGATATTGAGGAGTTGGAGCTCTTTATTGCAAGCTATAGCGCCTATCTTACTGCCGCGCAAAAGACCGCGCTGAATGAAAAGCTGGGCGCCGCCAAGGCAGTGGCCGAGGATGATGAGGCGCTGCAGGCGCAGGTCGATGCTGCGCAGGCTGCTTTGGCGGAATGGAGAGCGCTGCCCGCCGATTATGAGGCAGTGGATACCAAGATTGCCGAGGCGCAGGCGCTCAATCCCGAGCATTATACCAATTATGATTCCCTTATCGCCGTGATCAACGGCCTGAATCGCGATTTGAAGATCGAGCGTCAGCAAGAGGTATACAGCATGAGCGTTGCGGTAGAATCCGCAATCGATGCGCTGAATCCCAAGCCTGCCGATTATGCAGCAATAACTGCGGCAATTGCGCGTTATAACGCGCTGGATCGCGAAGCCTATCAGGATCTTACCGCGGTGGATGCTGCAGTTCTTGACGTAGAATATGGCCTTAATATCCTCAAGCAAGCAGAGGTTGATGCCATGGCAAAGGCCATCAATGATGCCATTGACGCTTTGCAGCTGAAGGTGGTTGAATTGGTAGAGATTAAGGTAACCAAGAAGCCTTCCAAGCTGGAATATGAGATCGGCGAAGCCTTTGAT
>JAZQDS010000087.1:0-3685 GCA_045546895.1 Eubacteriales bacterium
CGGTCAAAGCCTTACCATAGTTACCATCCTGCAGGACAGCAGAAAGCAGTACAGCGAACATGGCGTAACCATATCCCTTATAGCCTGCCTGCTCCTCACCGGGACCACCCAGGGTACAGAGCGTAGCCTCACCGCGTGCCATGGTCTTCAGCGCATCGGCAGAAGTACCTTCATAAGCATTACCGTCGGTGCAGATCAAAGCGCCCTTGGGGGCATCCTTGCCGATTCGTGCATAATACTCCAGCTTACCGTTCTGATAGGTGGAAGATGCACCGTCAAAGTTAAAGTCGAACTCCTCGTCGGTGGGAACACCCAAGGTCAAGGGGTTGGTACCGAACATACCCTCCACGCCGAGCGTAGGAGCAACGGTAGGACGTGCATTGGTACCGGTAAGGGCGATGCAGCCCTCTTTTGCGGCCATGGAAGTATAATAGCCGGCGATGCCGTAGTGGCAGGAATTGCGAACAACGACCATGCCCATGCCGTATTCCTTCGCCTTATCGATCGCCATCTTCATGGCCTTATAACCGATAACCTGGCCCATGCCATCGTGGCCATCAACAACCGCGGTGGTGGGAGTTTCTTTGATAATCTCAAAATTGGTTACAGGGTTTTGGATGCCGGCCTTAATTCTGTCGAGATAAACAGGCTTAAAGCGGTTAACACCATGGGATTCAATACCGCGCTTATCGGATTCCAAAAGAACATCCGCGCAGATCTTGGCATCCTCTTCGGGAATGCCGTAGCCCTTGAAGGAATCGACCACGAAATTGGTGATCATTTCCCAGTTTACAATGTTGGTCTTTGCCATTTTTCTTTCCTCCTGATTTTAAGCCATTCAGACGTAAAAAATGCGCAGCAAAAAGAGAGGCGGATCTGCCTTCTTTTCCCTGCGCACTCTCAATCATCTCATGTGCTAATATATTACAGATTTATTATAAACATCCCGTAAAAATTTGTCAATAGTAATTTTAAAATGCGCGCCCTCTCTTTTTCGATAAAAACAGGGCAAAAAAACGGTTTACTCTTATTCCCTTATCAGTTCATCATGCCGATGCTCTCCAAGGTTTTTCCGATAACCTCCGCGCTATGCTGGAGCTGCTTCATTTCCTCCGGCAGCAGCGGCGGATCAACCTCCCGAACAATCCCTCGGGGTCCAAGCACGCAAGGCAGCGAGAGGCAAACATCCTCTTTTATGCCATAGCGATGATGGGCAAGAGTGGAAACAGTAAGCACCGAATCGTTGCCGGAAAAAGCAGCCCGAATAATTTGCGCGATACAGGTGGAAACCGCATAAAAGGTCGCGCCTTTTCTTTTAATGATCTCCCCGCCGGCATCTCTCACATCCTTTTCAACACCGCGCAAAAAAATCTCTGTTTGCTCATCGGTATAGTGCTTGATAGAGCGGCAATACTCGCGAAAATCCATGCCGATTACGCTGGTAATGCTCCATGGGAAAATGGAGGAATCGCCGTGTTCGCCGAAAACATAGGCATGGATATTTTTAGCGCAAACCGATAGCCGCTGCGACATCAATGTTCGAAGCCGCGCGGTATCCAGCATCGTTCCGCTGCCGATCACCTGCGAAGCGGGGAGTCCGGAATATTTAATAAAGGCATAGGTCAAAACATCCACCGGATTTGCCACCATAACATAAATCGCATTGGGGCAATAGGATGCAATCTTAGGGGCAATATCCTTAATGATCTCAACATTGATGCTTGCAAGCTCCAGCCGGCTCTGGCCGGGCTTGCGGCCGACACCCGATGTAATAATTACCATATCCGAGCCGGCAGAATCCGAATAATCGCCGGCATAAATGTTCAGCGGCGTTGAAAAAGGCGCTCCGTGAACAATATCCATCGCGGCCCCCTCCGCCTTAGCTCGATCAACATCAATCAACACAATCTCTGAAACAAGGCATGCCTGCGTCAGCGTATAAGCAACGGTAGCGCCAACATTGCCGCTACCCAGAATTGTAATCTTATGTCCCATAGCAATATAACTCCTTCCTTTAAAACCCAAGCTATTCTATCATAAGCCGCTTTTAATTGCAACCTTTTCACAAAAAAAATCCGAGAAAAGCCTTTCTCGGAATTAATTTTATCTTTCAGAGCCAAGATAGAAAACAGCCAATGTGCCGGGTCGCTTTTACGATGAACACGAATAAAGATTTATGCATTCCGTTCAATTCATCAAAGAAGGACGGATATATTGACTTATTCATCAATACAAAATATAATTAAAATATAGAAGGATTAATCAATCAGTGGACTCAATCAAAGAACCGTCCCCTGATTGAATGGAGGAGTAACTAATGAAATTTTGCAAAAAGATTAATCTCTTCGTTCTTTTGGTGTGTATATTAGTGTTACCAGCGGGATGTTTTATGGTAGATGGGCCTAAAAAATTTCATTTTGATGCATTTCGAGAGTTTTTTGAATTGGAAACTGTAGAAGAGCGAGATGAATATCTTGAATCAGGGCAATTGGATACTTTTAAAAGCAACGATGTTTTAATCATCCCATTCATTAAAGAGTGTAACCACGAAGAGTGCATATTTTTACTCACCGCATATTCCAAAGAGGAGCAAAAAGAGGTATTGATCCAAAAAGCTACTCTTGCAACGACAGATGGGGATGTTATTTTTCAAACAGATGAGCCAAAAGAACTATCGGTTTTATTGCAATGGGAATCGCAAATGACTCCTATTCATACCTTTGAAAAGGAAGATGAATGGTTTTATCATGGAAATAATTTAGTATTAACGATCCAGGCAGTCATTACAACCGATGGTGTATCGAATTCTGTTGAATGTTCCTACCCATTGACAATTATAGGGTATAAGGGGCCATCGTGGCAGGTATAGCTATCAACGGATCAATCAGGGAACCGTCCCCTGATTGTGGGTGGGTTAAAATGCAACAGATAGTACCTACATCTCAGGGGAATATTAACATTCATTACGTTTATAATCAAACCTTAAAAATATTTGACGATTTCAAGTTTAAGCCATAGTTTAAATAAGGAGCAATACAGTGAAAGATAATATTATATTTAGCAAAATATGGGAAGATGATGACATAATAGAATTAAAAGTTGTATGTTCCTCTTCCGTGGCAACTATCACATCACAAATATATGTTTCAGATTCTTTAATTGATGAACTGATTTGCCAAATTAAGCAATTTCTCGATGGGAATATCGAAGAGGGCTTATGGGCAAACGAAGATAAAGGAAATGATTCGACGGCGTGTGTATCATTGCGATTCTTTAGTAAAGACAAACTAGGGCATATCATTATCGAAGTGTTTGCGGAACTCGACGATGGAGGAAACTTCACTGAACACAATTGTTGCTTTTTTGTTGGTACTGAGTATGGTTTGTTAATGAGTTTTTGCGAAAGTTTAGTTTGTTTAAAGAACCATCCAGTGGGATACGAAATTCGCTTAAATGACAATTAAATAACCTCAATCAGGGGACGGTTCCCTGATTCAATCAGGGGACGGTCAATCAGGGGACGGTTCCCTCAATCAGGGGACGCTCAATCAGGGGACGGTTCCCTGATTGACAAAGGTATTGACTGATGTTATAGTTGTCTTGAGGTGATTCTTATGGCAAGACAAGCGCGAAAGAAAAGTGAAAGCAAAATCTACCACATAATGTTTCGTGGTATAAACCGTCA
>JAZQDS010000088.1:0-3062 GCA_045546895.1 Eubacteriales bacterium
CGTTGGGCGTAAGCCCACATCGTTTACGGCGCAGCCGTAACATCGCTTGTGCGAAGCACAACCTCGTTTTGTGTCCGTAAATGGAATGATGTTGACCTAAAGGTCAAATGATGTTTGCGGTTTCACCGCAAAACGATATTGTGTCCTACGGACACAAACACAAAAAAACAGAGGACTACGGAAGTAGCCCTTTTTTTTTTGGCTCCCCCTGTTGGACTCGAACCAACGACCCTGCGGTTAACAGCCGCATGCTCTACCGACTGAGCTAAGGAGGAATATATTGGTGACCCCTGGGAGAATCGAACTCCCGATTTCAGCGTGAGAGGCTGACGTCTTAGCCGCTTGACCAAGGGGCCTAATCAAGATGCTTGATTATTATAACCTCTTCTGCCGAAAATGTCAATATGATTTTTAAATTTTTTTTCATTTGGACCAATTTTTTTAGAATTTGACACCATTCGACATATCCTCCCCGTTTCCCCATTGAATTGATCTGCAATCTGTGCTATACTTTTTCTCGAACCAAAATCGCAGCAAAGGATAAGCAATTGCAACCAAGAATCGTTATGATACAATCGAATAATGAAGACCTTCGCCAAAATGCGCAAGCGTTCCATGCCTTCAGCTGCGAAGTTGTTGCTACCGGACAAACAGGCCGCGATGCCTTGGAGCTTGTGCGGGAGCATCGCCCTGATGCGCTGATCATGGACGCCTTTATGGCCTATTATAATTGCGATGAGATCGCGGAGATTTTAGAATCGGAGGCAAATTACCCGCTGGTAAAGCTCGCTCTCAGCAATCGCCCCTGCGATCTGCTTGCCGAGCGCTTTTTAAATAACGGCGGAGATTTCTTTCTTCTTACGCCCATCGATTTTGCCTATTGCGCTCGCCGCATTGAGCAGCAATTAAAGCTGCGGCGCCGCCTGCTTTTTGATCCATCGCCGGCAAACACCGTCCATCATTGCACCAGAAAATACCTGATGCGAATGAAGATGCCCGTTTCTATCCTTGGCTATTCCTATCTATTGGATGCGGTTGAAATCGCGCTCTATGATCGCAGCGCCCTCCATAATATGGTAACTGCCCTTTATCCCAAGATAGCGGAGCGCCATCAGGTGGCGCCCAGCCGTGTTGAGCGCTGTATCCGAACAGCGGTGGAGCTGGCCTTCAAGCGAGGCGATATCAATTTTCTCTTTCCTAATTTCGGCCATGTTGTTCGCCCCGATACCGGTAAGCCGACCAACAGCGAATTCATCGGCATCCTCAGCGAGCTGGTGCGCGAGGAATTGGAATCAACAACGCTTCAAAAAAGCCTCCAATAATAGATTTCCCTTTTCCATCCGCTCGGGATGAAATTGCACCCCCAAAACGGGCAGCTTTTGATGAATAAACCCTTCAATAATCCCATCGGGCGCCTCAGCAATCGGCCTCAAGCCTCGGCCGATCCGCCCGAAGCCCTGATGATGGCTGCTGTTTGCAAGCAGCTTGCGGCCGTAAAGCTCTTTCAATAAACCGCCGCACCGCAGCTCATGAAAGCATTCGCCGCCCGCGGCAATATGCAGCTGGGCAGTATCCAAATGCTGAATCAGGCTGCCTCCAAAGGCAATATTCAAAAGCTGCGCCCCTCTGCAGATCCCAAGGATGGGCTTGCCCGCCTTTAAATATGCATGGATCAGCATCAATTCCCGCTGGTCCCTCTCCCGATCGATCCCATAGCTGCCGCGATTTTCCTCGCCAAACAGCGCGGGATCCGGATCCCCGCCTCCGCAAAGCACCAAGCCTGCGGCCTCCGCCTCTTGCGCTTCCTCAAGGATACATTCAGCGCCCAAGCGCTGAAACGCTTTTATGTAATGAATTGGCTGCCTGCTACCCGCCGATAATAAGAGCTTTTTCATATTCTTCCTCCTTTTTTCTTCTTATATTATATTTATGACCGGCTCATTTCCAATATAACCCAACGAAAGGAATTTATTATGAGATTATTGATGATCCGCCATGGTGATCCCGATTATAATATCGATGGCCTTACCGAAAAAGGGAAAAAAGAGGCCCTGCTGCTGAAAAATCGGCTGCTCGATGAACCCATCGATGCGGTTTATTGCTCCATCTTGGGTCGGGCGCGTAAAACCGCCGAGCCGCTGCTGAAGGCGCGCGGGCTGGATTGCGAATATTGCGATTGGCTGCGGGAATTCAATGTGGTCAATACCGGCTTTGAAAATCTGGAAAAAATCAAGGCCTGCTGGGATCTTTACCCCGAGCAGATGGCGCAATTTCCCGCCCTTTACTCCCTCAGCGATTGGAAAACCCCTGATTTTATCCAAAGCGCGGGAATTCCCGCTTATTATGATCGGGTTTGCGCCTCCTTTGATGCCCTGCTTGCCTCCCATGGCTATCGCCGCGAGGGGATGCATTATCGCGCAGAGGCGCCCAACCATAAAACATTGGTTTTCTTCTGCCATTTCGGCGTGGCAAGCGTGCTGCTTTCCCATCTGATGAATTGCTCCCCCTATACCCTCTGGCAGCATACCTTCCTGCCGCCCACATCAATTACGACCTTCTATACCGAAGAGCGAAAGGACGGGATCGCTTCGTTCCGCTGCTCGGGAATGGGCGATATCCATCATCTCCAAGCAGGCAATGAGCCCCCCTCCTTCTCCGGCCGCTATTGCGAATGCTTTGAGGATGAAACAAAGCATTGAATATTTAATAAAAGACCACCGATGGTGGTCTTTTATTTTTCCTTGCTTAAATGCTCGTGCTTCACCAAGCTTGATCAGCAAGCCCTTTGCAACATCGATAAATCCATCGCGCAAGGCGCTCGGCATTTCTCGTGTTGCGGCAGCCGTTAACCTGCTCGCTTCTTCTGCCAAAGGGCAGCGCTTCGCAGCCACGACCACCAACTTCGCCACGCTCAGTTGGTGAGCAACCAATTTTTAATGAATAGCACCAAGTATGAGTCCCTGAAGGCGCACCAAAAAAATTGACCACCCTATTGGGTGGTCTTTTTTGAGTTTCCTCGCTTATATGATGGCTCTTTCCTAAGCCTTGATCAGCAAGCCCTT
>JAZQDS010000089.1:0-16689 GCA_045546895.1 Eubacteriales bacterium
TCTTTTTACTTTTAATTTAAGAATTATAGCCCAAGAAGTTTGCCGCAATAACAGCAACCTCGGCGCGGGTAATATTCTTATTGGGATTAATATTCAGATTGCCCTTGGAATCAAGGGAGCCATTGATGAAGTTATACTTCGAAACAGCAAGATGGATAAAGGGAACTGCCCATCCCTGAATCTTATCTTCATCCGCGAAATTAAAGCTATCGTAATAAGTCATATCGATCTTATTGCTATATGCTGTATAATAATCCGCGGCCGGCAAGGTAATCCCTTCCATCCGGAGCGCAAGCGCAACAAATACGGTAGCAACCTCGGTACGTGTAGCCTTCTTGCTCCCATAGAAGTAGGTCTTACCATCATCAGGATTCAGAGATCCGCTCATAATGCCTGAGCCAACAGCAGCTCGAACATAAGGAAGCGCCCATTTTTCAATCTTATCGGCAAAAACAACAGTTGTTTTGGCATACTGATCGATATCCAGACCCATCACATGGGTTGCAACGGTTGCAAGCTCATAGCGGGTAATGTTGCTGCTTGCATTGAATGCACCCTTATTATCGCCGTTGAAAATACCATAGTTACCCTTATTAAGGTAATCAATATAAGGCTTTGCCCAATCGGCGGTCTTATTATAATCGGAATAGGTAACAGCATTGCGATCCGAAACAATCTTCAGAGTGAAATACTTAATTCCAATCGTTGAAGTATAGGGATACTGATTTCCTTCAGGATCAACTGCCGAAATATTATCGCCAAGAACCGGAGGAACCAAACCATTATAGGTAAAGAGCTCGCTCTTGGGATAAAGGGTTGTAATCTTCTGAGAAAGGGAAATGGAGTTCAGATCCTCGATCATAAACATACGTTCAGGATCTGCATAGAAAGTGAGATTATCCGTTTTCGACATAGAGCCTTCGGCACGATTGAAATCACCACTGACCCCAACCTTATTAATGCCCTTCGGCAGGTAGACGGTGTATTCAAATTCACCGGTACGGATTGCAGTATAGGTTTTCTTATTCGCAACAACTTTAATGGTGGGAACGATGCCATTAAAATGCTGAGTAAGAACAGTAAGCTTATGAACCGCACTGGCGGTACCATCCTCGGAAACAACCTTCAAATAAGCAAATTCACAAGAATCCTTATCAAAGAGAATCATATTGTTTGCCAGAGGCTTGGTGCACATATAGTCTTCATAAAGCGCATAGGATGCACCTGCAGAAACATCAGCCTTAATGGAAGCTGCCTGATTCATCTGAACGCCAACCACATAACCGGACTCAGTCTTAATGCCGTTATTAATATTCAAAAGCTCGCACTTATTGCTCTTTGCTTTGCGAATATTCAAGGTATAGTTTGCAGACTGCTTACCATTGGTAACAACCATCTTCAGGGTTTGCAGCGCAGAAGAATTATTCTTAATGCTATATACGCCGTTTTCGTCTGCAAGAAGCAAAGTCTTTCCGTTATAAACCTTGACCTCAGAGCCGGGCAGCGGCTTCGGAGTAAAGGTGACGGTTTCTTGCTGATAAGAAACAGATGCCTCATAAGTATTGTTGCCAACATAGCTCATGCCGTCAACACCGTAAAGCGCAGCAACGGGAGCAACATCGGAAGACTTCACATAAAGAAGATCCAAGCGATACCGAGCCCTCTTTGCACCATCCTCACTAACGACCTCCAGATAACGGGTTTCTGCCTTATCGGAGGAAACAACAAAGGTATACGGTGCTTCCACGGTGCAATCCACATCGCTATAAAGATCGATCGTTGCGCCAACAGAAGCATTTACTTTATTTATGCGGAAAGCAAACAAGGGAGAAGTGATATAAGCGGTAATGACCTTACTGCTCTCATCGATCATATAGCTATCATAACTATAAATCTTCGCTTCGCTATTCAGGCCGCGATGAATAATAACCTTAATCGTTTCGCTTTCAGAACCATCATTATTGGAAACAACCAGATAGAAAATATTCTCGGCACCGCTGAGATTCATAACGGGAACCGCACCGGTCTTATCAGGAGAAGTATAGATCTTATAGTTGCAATATTCGCCAACAGTAATGGGAACGTCATAAGAAACCTTGGTAGCTTCAACGGTATCGGTATAAACATAATCGATATCACCGGTGCCGGTAGATACCTTGCTGCCATCAACGAAATCATATTCCAGCTTTGTATCAGCAGCATCAGAATCGGAACGAATGGTCATATCCCAATCCAAGAAGGTATAATCCATTCTTACGCGATAATCCAGCTGAGGATTCAAAGAAGTATTACTCTGGAAACGCATAGCGCCGCTGGTCGGAGTAAGACCGCTGGAAGCGTTCAGGTTTCCTGCAAAATAGTTACCGGAATAATCATACATCGTACCGGGGCCGGCATCAGCGGTCATGAACAAGCGGTTCATACCGATCAGGCGGTTACCCTTCATGATGATCATATCGCTTACATTTTCTTTGGTACTGTTGCCAACAAAGCGAGTGCCGCCGATACCAAAGAGCTGGTCCTTATTGGTTGTGCTGTAAACAGTATTGTTGGTATAGTAAACGCGCATATTATTGCCGGTAAACTTCATATGCATACCGGAATAACCGTAGGGATAAACGTTATTGAAAACGTTACCATCGAAATTATAAACAATCTTATTGGTCAAGCTGGAATTCAAAAAGTTCCAGATGATATAAGCGCCGCCGCTCGCATTTCTGCAAGTATCCAAATTATAAACATAGCAATTGGTCATTGCAGTATAGTTTTCGGCGGTATCGCGGCCGGAGTAATTGGAGAAAATATAGCTGTTGCCAACCATATTGCCGATATAAGTATTGTCAACAATCATGGTTTCGCAAGGAGCGGTAAACAAATTGATAGAATCAAGGTTTTCAATACGGCAATCGTAAATATAGAAATGGAAACTATCACTTGACGAAGTCTTTTTCAGATTGAAAACATCGTTGTAATTAATGCCCTTGATGATCGTCTTACCGGCGCCATCGATATGGACATTCTTCATAATAACAACATTGCTGTTGGTACGGGAGCCATTATCATAGAACGCAGATCCATCGATCATCTTAATACCGTCAATGGTAATAACATAATCATCAGCACTCTCGGCAACCATAATGGGCGCTGCAAAAACGGATTCCTGCACATCCTTTGCGCGTGCGGCGCTCAGCGACCAAGGAGATCTTGCAAAATCTTCGCGGGTAAGCACATCATAGGGCTTGGTATTGGGGTTTACGCCATGCTTTTCACCCAAGATGGTGCAAGAACCCGGGATGGTAATGATATCGTTATAAACACCGGCCGGGAACATAATAGTCGGAGAATCAAAGCCGCCTTTATCAAAGGCCTGCAATGCTTCATCAACATTGGCAAAAATATCTTTTCCAACGCGGAACTTATAGATATTACCCTGCCATCTATAGGGATACATGGTACCGGTGGCCATGCCTTCAACCTCGCTGCAAATAACACCATGGCCTGCAGGATAAACATCGCTGAAGAACGGCTTGGAATCAATCTTACCATTGTTTACAACGAAAATTTTATAAATCGGAGCAAAAGAGGGATAATCTTTATTCTTTACCTGAACATAAAGCGGGGTGGCATTATAAATATCCGAATTCAAAATTTCAAGGCTAATCCCATCGAGCGGATCGGATACATCGACAACCATGCCATCATCATCGAAGGTGGCATTGCGATAAAGCTGAACATCCAGCCCATGTTCAGAAATAAATTCAACATCAAGGCGGTTATTATTTCCCTGCGCGAAATAAATAATATCAAAAACATAATTCAGCTGATCAAGGGTAGCAAAAGGCCAGCTGCCGCCAAGCTTCAGATCCCAAGGGGAGCTATCAACCGTCATTTCTTCATTTACCCAAAACGCGCTGCGGAGAATACGGCTTGTATCCTCGTTAGTATAGGCGGGCTGATAAACGGCCTTACCCTCGGGAGTACCGAAATAATTATAAGAAAGATCCAAATGGGTTGCTTCGTTGGAACCTTCCATATCGGGAATAACATATGTATTCAGGAAATGGTTGTTGCGGATCTTGAAGCAAGAAGTCTGATCAACGCTCTTGGAGTCCAAAACAAACTCGGTGTCCATAAAGGGGATTGCCGATTCGGGAGAGCAGAAATAGTTGTTCTGAATATCAACGAAGTTCGACAAACCAATCAGCTGGAAATGGAAAACGCCATCTGCAGCAGACGCATTATAGAAAACATTATCGCGAATCTTGACATTGGAGCGAGGGCGGGAACTACCGCTGGTGATCTGCAGATCCACCAGGCTATGGTTACCTTGAGTGTTGGGAGCAGTATAGTTGATACCGTAATTCATGATATCAAGCGAAAGAACATAGCCGTTTGCAGAAACCTCCTCGCTATTATAGAAGCAGGAATTGGTCAACTCAACAACCGGGCTGATGCCATCGATAAACCAAGATTTTGCAACAAAGCCGTTTTGGCAATCGATATACGCAATATTATCGGCATAAAGCTCATCAAAGAAAGCACCGATAAAGCCATTGGTAACACTGTTGCTGTTAGGCTTTGCGGTATTGATACCGGTAATATACAAATTCTTCAGGTTCAGCTTTCTGCTATGAGCATCATTGCGCATAAAGAATACAAAGCCCATTGCTCTATTGGCATTACCGGCGTTTTCAAAAACAGTATTCTTCACGGTGATCTCGGAAGAACCGCCTGCTCTCGCATAATCAACAAAAGCACCACCTGCGCCAAAAGAAAGACCATCAAAGGTAATGTTCCCCTCGCCGACCTTCTTATCAACAATAATGTTGTTCATAATAACGGCCTCATCGGAACGCGCAGCCTTTTCCCAGGGCGCATCCTTGGCAGCAACCTTCTTTACAGGGTCAATGCCGACATTGGGGCCAAGCAAGGTTACACCGCTGGTGAGAACAATCTCTTCGGTATACTGACCGGCGCAAAGCAAAATAATCGGATTTTTAATGCCCATGGCCTGAACTTGCGCCCATGCGTCATTAAAGCTGACAAAATGGAAATTCGGATCAAATTCCGTAGTTTCCGTTTTGCCATTGAAGACAAATGAAATGGGATCTCCCATTTCGGTGCCTGCCCATTCCGCATTAACCACCATGGCGCTTCTGAGCAGAGCAGCATAATCAGACTCCTCGGCCGCAGAAACAGAAACGGAATAAACAGAGAACATAGATACCATCATTACCATCAAAGCAATAATGGATACCAACCGCTTCATCTTTTGTTTCATACAAACTTTCACTCCTTCTTGTGAATTACTCCGACTTGAATATAAAATAATATATATACAAGTAATAATATTATAACAAATATTTTCGCCAAAGGGCATAACCTGATGTTGTTTAAATACAACACTTTGTGGTGACTTTTTTGGTTTTTAACAAGATTTTAAAATCCAATATTGGTTTTGTCAACTATTTTCCCTTTCCCGCATATATTTGCAAAAAGAAAGGAGAATTACCATGAAACGAGTTTCTACATTTATTATAATCCTTATTTTTATCGCAACCGCAACCCATCCGTTTTTAGCCTTTGGAGAAGCAGCAGGCCCTTCGCCCTCGGTTCCCTCAGCCCTGCTGATGGATCAAGCAACAGGAACGGTTCTTTACGAAAAAAATCCGGATGAAAAACGAGCGCCTGCCTCGGTCACCAAAGTCATGACCATGCTGCTGATTGCCGAAGCTTTGGAGAAAAAACAAATCACGCTCGAAACCACCATTGACGTTTCGGCGGAAGCAGCCGCCATGGGTGGCAGCCAGGTATATCTCAAAGAAGGCGAGCAGATGAGTGTTCACGATATGCTGAAATGCATCGCGGTTGTTTCTGCAAACGATTGCTGCGTTGCTATGGCGGAAGCCTTGGCAGGCAGTACCGAGGCTTTCATTGAGCAGATGAATAAACGCGCCGCCGCGCTCGGTATGAAAAACACGCATTTCAACAGCTGTACCGGACTTGATACGGAGGATCACTACACCACCGCCCGCGATATTGCCATTATGAGCCGCGCGCTGATGCAGCATAAGTTGATCACCGACTATACTACCATCTGGATGGATACTGTTCGCGATGGCGCTTTTGCCCTTTCCAATACGAATAAGCTCATCCGGTATTATAACGGTGCAACCGGCTTAAAAACAGGCTACACCGAAGCCGCAGGCTATTGCCTTTCTGCCGCCGCAACCCGCGATTCCCTTTCATTAATCGCGGTTGTTTTAGGCGGCGAAACCTCCGATCAACGCTTTGAAGATGCAAAAGCATTATTAAACTATGGCTTTAATCAATATGAGCTATATACAGCCTCCCCCGCGGAACCGGAGCCGGTAAACGTTATCAAAGGGATGGAGGATCAGATCAGCCCAAAACTTGCTGAAATCCCGTCTTTTCTGGTGAAAAAGGGAGAAGCGCAGAAAATACAATACACCGTTTCTCTGCCCGAATCAGTTTTGGCTCCGGTGGAAGCAGGGCAAAAATTGGGAACGATTGATTTTACCCTCGGCGAAAAAGCGCTGGGCAGCGTTATGCTGATTGCCGAAAAAAAGATTCATCGGGTAACATTTTCTCATTTGTTTTTTCATTTAATTCAATATTTTTTCAAGGTTTAGTCTTGAATAACCCGTAAAAATATGGTATCATAATTAAAACAAATAATTTTAGCGCAAGTAATAGGAGTTTTCATCATGTCTGTAAAAGTCAACAGAAAGTATCTCAGCGAGTTTATCAACGAACATGAGCATGAGTATCTGCAGCCTTATGTTGAGGTTGCCCATAATATGCTCCACAGCAAAAAAGGCCCCGGAAACGATTTTCTCGGCTGGGTTGATCTTCCTCTCAATTATGATAAAGAAGAATATGAACGAATCAAAGCGGCTGCTGCGAAAATTCAAAAGAATTCCGAAGTTCTTTTGGTTATCGGCATCGGCGGCAGCTATCTGGGTGCCCGCGCCGCAATTGAATTCATTCAATCTCCGCTTTATAATAACCTGAAAAAAGATACCCCCGATGTTTATTTCATTGGTAACAATATCAGCTCCACATATTTGAGCGAGATTATGAGCATCATTGAGGGGCGTGATTTCGCCATCAATGTTATTTCAAAATCCGGTACAACAACAGAGCCTGCCATCGCATTCCGCATCTTCAAAAAGCTGATTGATGAAAAATACGGCGCAGAGGAAGCAAAGAATCATATCTTTGTTACCACCGATCGCGCCCGCGGCACTCTGAAGGCGCTGGCCACCGAAAGCGGCTATGAATCCTTTGTTGTTCCTGATGATATCGGCGGTCGGTTCTCCGTTCTTACCGCGGTTGGCCTCCTCCCCATCGCTGTTGCAGGCATTGACCTCGATGCAATGATGAAGGGCGCTGCTGATGCAAGAATGGATACGCTGGTTGCTGAAAATGATTGCTACACTTACGCTGTAGACCGCACCATCCTGCTCCGCAAGCAGAAAACGACCGAAATGCTGATCACCTATGAACCCTCCGGCGTTTATTTTGCCGAATGGTGGAAGCAGCTTTACGGTGAAAGCGAAGGCAAAGACCAAAAGGGTCTCTTTACCGCCTCCGCCACCTTCTCTACCGACCTTCATTCCTTGGGTCAGTTTATTCAAGACGGTAATCGCAATATCTTCGAGACTGTTTTGAAATGCAACGAAGTAAAATCCAAGCTCACCATCGAAGCGGAAGAGGGCGATATTGACGGCCTCAACTTCCTGGCAGGAAAGACCGTTCAATATGTTAACGATTGCGCTTTCCTCGGAACGGTTTTGGCCCATACCGATGGCGGCGTTCCCAATATCATTCTTGAATTTGATGCTTACGATGCTTACCACTTCGGCTATTTGGTTTACTTCTTTGAAAAGGCTTGCGCCATTTCGGGCTATCTCTTGGGCGTAAATCCCTTTAATCAGCCCGGTGTTGAAGCCTATAAGAAAAATATGTTTGCTCTTCTGGGTAAGCCCGGTTATGAGCAGGAAACCGAAGAAATTAATAAGAAAATCAACAGACTGGGTTAACCGACATTAACTCGGCACTGTTTAAAATTTTTGATGTCGGAGAAAAGGAGACCATTATGGTAAAGGTTATTTTAGGGAAAAAGGGCACCGGCAAAACCAAGGCGTTGATCGAAATGGTCAATAAAGCTGCTCACGAAGAGAAGGGCAGTGTTGTTTGCATCGAATACGGTGACAAGCTGAAGCTGGACATTTCCCATAAGGCGCGCCTGATCGACATTACCAATTATCCTGTTGACAGCAACGAAGGTCTGGAAGGCTTTATCAGCGGCTTGTTTGCAGGAAATTACGATATTACTCATGTTTATGTTGACTCTCTGCTGAAAATCGTAGGCGAGGATCTGGACGCTCTGGGCGTTGCATTGGCGGATATGGAAAAGCTCACCAAAGCAAATAATGCAACTCTGGTTTGCTTGGTATCTGCGGATGTTGAAACCGCTCCCGAATCTGTTAAAAAGTATATGTAATTTCAAAACGCCCTGCTCCGCTGAGCAGGGCGTTTTTTCGCAAAATTTGAGGAAAGGGCGCATATTATGTTGTATTTTTGGATCGCGCTCGCGGTCATTGATGTTTTCATCGTCTTATTTTTAGTTTTATTATCAATCATGGCGCTTCGGCGAGCGCCGCTAAATATCCTCGGCAGGGATTTCGATCCGGATTCCCCGATGGATCGAGTGCAAAAAGCGATTCGTGACGCTCAGATTTTCTTTGCAGAGCATCGGGGCGAGGAGCTGGTAATTGAAGCAAACGGGGTTGAGCTGGCGGCGCGGCGCTATGCGCAGGAAAAGCCGATCGGCCGCATTTTAATGATGCATGGCTACCGCTCCATAGCAGAAAATGATTTCAGCTGCGCCATGGATTATTATTACAGCTGCGGCTATGAGCTCATCCTTGTTGATCAGCGGGCCCATGGAAAAAGCTCGGGCAGCTGGATCGGATTCGGCGTTTTAGAGCGCTACGATTGCCTTTCCTGGCTGCGCTACCTGAATGATGAATTTGGAGCGATCCCCACCTATCTGAGCGGCATTTCCATGGGCTGCACAACTGTCCTTATGGCATCCGGCCTTGCGCTCCCCGCCAATGTTTGCGGCATTATTGCCGATTGCGGCTTTACCTCGCCGAAGGAAATTGTTGCCCATGTAATGAAAAGTAAAATGCATCTGCCGCCCGCTCCGCTATTGCCGATTATTTCGCTCTTTTGCCGCCTGATTGCAGGCTATTCTCTTAATGAATATTCAACGCTGGATGCGATGAAAATCAATCAGCTTCCCATCCTTTTCATCCATGGAAAAGAGGATCATTATGTCCCGCCCGAGATGACGCTTCGCAATTATGAGGCTTGCATTGCAGAAAAAGAACTTTTGATTGTTGATGGCGCAGGCCACGGCACCTCCTACCTGCAGGATCGTGAAGGGGTCGAGAAAGCAATCGGCGCCTTCCTTGCCAAACACAACCCAAGATAAAAGCATAACCCCCTCCCCTTTCGCATATCATTTATTAAGAAAGGGTGGGGGTATTTTTGTTATACGATTGCGATGAGCGCGCCAAAGAGCTGGCGCGATATATTATAGAGCATCAGGCTACCGTACGTCAGGCGGCTGCTGTTTTCAAGGTTTCAAAATCGACCGTACATAAGGATGTAAGCCAACGGCTTCAATATATTGACCGCCCGTTGTTTTTAAATGTAAAAAAGGTATTGGATACCAATTTGAAGGAACGCCACATCCGCGGCGGGATCGCTACCCGAAAGAAATATGAAAACCTTCGCTACATTAAAAAATCCAAATAAAAAAGGGCATTTGCCCCTTTTTTATTTGGATTTTTCTTTTGAAATAATCTCCATTATTACCTTCTTTGCCAGCTGCTCCTGCTTTTCGATCCCCGCTTTTTGCTCATGGGTGGTTCCCTCAATCTTGCGCAGGCAAAGGAAAAGCTCTTGCTCGCCTGTAAAGGTAGGGAGCGCCTCTAAAACGCCCGATTTCGTTATGCAATAGCGATCGTCCTTCAGATAGGCGCTCTCGCCAAGGTCGGAAAGATCCTGAAGCACATTATTCTGATGGAGCAGATTATAATTCTTTTCTGTAAGCAAATAGAGAACTGCATCCCCGCTGTTGACCTGCACAAGGAGCGCCGAGGAGGTAACGCTGTTCCATTGATCATTCGTAACGGTTGTAAGCACCGAGGCGGTCTTTTCCCCATCCTCATTGAGATCATCGCTCATCTTACCCAGCCAAGCCTCCAGCTCAGTTTGCTGCATAGAGGGGCCGGTTACATCCCGCGCATAAAGCAGATACAAATCGGGCGAAACCTTACGATTGCAGCTGCGGATTCCAACAACGGTCACCACCGCCAAAAAGATAAAGCCAATCACATACCATTTATAATAAAACCAGAAATTTTCGATTTTTTTCTTTGTTGTTACCTTATCCATAATCCGCTTTCCTTTGTTTTTAATATCTGTATTATACCACACTGACCCGCAAACTGCAACTCCCCAAACAGATTTAACAAATTGTTTACCTATTGATTTTTTCTTTTAAAACCGCTATAATGAAACCCATCGGGAATGCAGGAGGCACCAATGAAGGCTGAAAAATTAAATGCTTTTTTAACAGAATACAGCAAAAAAAATTTATTTTCCGGCGCCATTCGGATCACTCAAAGGGATGAGATCATCTTTCAGCAGTTTTACGGAATGGCAGATTTTGAGCAGAATATCCCCTTTGAGGAAAATACTGTTTTTAGCCTTTATTCCATTTCAAAGCCTTTTTGCGCCATCGGCTTCTTAAAGCTTTACGACCAAGGGCTGATCGATCTCGATTGCCATCCCGCTGAATATCTGCCCGAGATGCAGCCCTTTGATAAGCAGCTGAAAATCCGCCATCTGCTGCATCATGTCAGCGGCCTGCCCGATTTCAGGCGTTCGGAGGGCTTTGCCGAAAAATACCGCCATGGCCCCTATGAAAAGCTCCGCGAACAGCTAAAAATTATTGCGGATTACCCGATGTTTTTTACGCCGGGCTCAGGCAAAAAATATGAAAATATTAATTATATTATTTTGGCCCAGATTATAGAAAATATCAGCGGCCTTCCTTACGCGAAATATATGCAGCAAGAAGTATTTGAGCCGCTGGGTATGAAACAGGCAAAGATCGATCGCAAGGGCCTTGAAATCCCTCGGCGCGCGCAGGGCTATTGCTTGCGCGGTCAGGAGCGTGCCCCCATTGAGCGCGCCTCAGATTGGATGTTTGGCGCAGGAGATATCGCCGCAACCATGGATGATGTTTACTGCCTGAATCGTGCCATTAAAAATCAGCTTCTTTTAAAGCCGGAAACCTGGCAGCAGGTATTAACCCCCTCCCCGCTGAATCAGATGGGAATGGGCTGTACCATTACCGATTGGCATGGCAAAAAGCGTATTACCCATAATGGCGGATCCGCAGGCTTTCGCACGCTCCATATCCAATTGCCTGAGGATGATTTTGATATAATCCTTTTATCCAACAGCGGCTTTGGCGAAGCGCGGCAAGAGATTTCCGAGGAAATTCATCGCATTTATTACGGTGAGCCCGCCCATCCCTCCAAAGCAATCGAAATGGATCGAGGCTATATCTAAATAAAAAACACGCATATCCTTTTGGATATGCGTGTTTTTATATTTAAACAAGAGCGCAGCGTTTATTAAGAATGCTTTCGCAGATCTCCAGATCCTCCGGAGTATTGATTCCCCGCAGATCATCGCCATCCCGATTGAAATAGGTTTCTACCTTCATGCCCCGCTTCACCATCAGCTCCGGCACTTCGGTAACATAGTATTCCTGCTGCGCATTGGCGCATCCAACCAGCGGCAAAATCTCAAACAAGGATTTGCTATTGAATACCATTACGCCTGAGAACAATTCTTTGATCTGAGCCTGCTCGGGAGTGCAGTCTTTTCCTTCAACAATCGCATTGAAGCGCCCCTCATTGTCCCGCAAAATCCGAGCCCAAAGCGTCAGCTCCGGATTTTCAGCCGTCATCAAAGTGCAATCTGCGCCGGTTTCATCGTGAATACGGCACATCTCCTCCAGCTCACTGCGGCGAAACAGCGGCATATCGCCAAAGGTAATCAAAACGCTTCCGTCAAAATCCTTAAACGCTTCCGCACATTCCATTACCGCATGGCCGGTACCCAACTGCTGCTTCTGCTCCACATATCTGCAGCGATCACCAAAATGCTCGATGATCTTTTCTTTGCCGCAGCCAACAACGATATAAGTTTCTTTTTCGTCAATAAAGCTGATATTCTCCAAAACAATCTCCAGCATAGGCCGATCTCCCACGCAGAACATGGCCTTCGGTAAATCGCCGCTGATTTTCTGCAAGCGCTTTCCCTTGCCTGCTGCAGGAATAATTGCTCTGATCGCTTTCATCACATACACTCCATATCTTCCTTGATTTTATCAGATCTTTGCCTTAAGCCCCAGCTCTGCATAGATCCTTCTAAGAATCTTCTTGATCTCCGGCAGTTTCCTTTCCATATCCTCCAGCAGCTTCAGCTGCGTTCTGGAGCGATCCAGATTCTGGCCCGGATAATATATTGTATAATAGGTATCGCCATTGATATGATCCATCAAAAAGCGAATGCCATCTTCGGCTGTTATGATCAGCGCCGCATAGGGCAGCAGCTCCAGCTCCGCTTTAGTCAGGATATCGCCGCAGGCCTCCAGATAACCCCGAGCATACTGCTCATATAAATCCAGATTGCAGGAAACCTTGCTCAAATCCTTTTCATCATCCAGCGCCGTATTGGTGCCGATCCGCATACTATCGCCATAATCGTAAAGCGGAGATGAGGGCATTACTGTATCCAGATCAATAATCGCCACCGGCAGATGGGTTTCGCAATCAAAAAGAATGTTGTTGAGATTACTGTCGTTATGGCAAATTCTGGTAGGAATTCTGCCGCTTTCCAGCGCATCGCTGATAATTCCGAATTGATCCGCCCGCTCCCGAACAAACTCAATCTCCGGCATTACATCCTTTACTCTACCCTTGGGATCCTTGGCAATGGCAGCCTCTAAATCCTGATAACGGCTCTTTGTATTATGGAAATTCGGAATTACTTCTTTTACCGCGGAAACAGGTACATCAGACATTTCTTTCATAAAATTACCGAATGCACTGCCGGCATAATAAAAGGTCTTCGGTCTTTCCGGAATATCCATCGAATAAACATCATCAAAATGGGTCAGCATCCGCCAGCAACCCGATACATCCGCAAGGTATGATTTCCCGTCCTTCGTTTCACGAATCATCGGAACAGAGCCTCTCTTATGATAACCGGGTAACAACAAACGATCATATAAATGATCGGTTGTCAATTTAAAATTATCCATCAGCGCATCCACATCCGGAAAAACATTGGTGTTGATCCGCTGGAGCGTATACTTATGAACATGACCGGCTTCCGATAAGGTTTCTACTCGGTAGGTACGATTAATATAACCCTTATTGATCTGAACAATATCAGTCATTTCGCCGCAAATTGCGAATTGATCGATGATATGCTGCAGCTCATTAATGGATAAGGGAACATGCTTTGTCAGAGGCAGGGTTGCACCCGGCTGCTTGGAAGAAAAATCCACGCGCGCAAAAACCTCAAGAATTCGCCGCACGAACCGCGCCGATGCAGTTTTCTTCTCTGCAAATTTAAAGAGAGAGCAATAGAATACCCGCATCACCAAGCTCACAACGATATTGGCTGAGGAAAAGAGAACCAGCAGCGCAAGGGGAATATCGGCCAGATGAAACACCTTTTCCATCAACATATTCAAGCCCCAAAAAACCAACGCCGCCAATGCTCCGGCGATAATTTCCCTGGAAAAAACAAGGGCGGAACCATACCGCAAAATCTGTTTATAACATTTGAATATAAATCGAAAACCAAAAAACAGCAGATAGCCGATAATCGGATATAAGATCATCGATCCCGGATCCATTTGCTTCTCCACCGAAGGATAAAGGATCAGAATGATCAGCCAACACGCTACATAAAAGACGCTGTCATAGATCATCATCAACCAGCGATGGGTGCTGCGCTCGGTTTTACGATTTGCTATTATCTGCTTTCCTGCAAAATCATTACTCACTTATCGATCTCCTATTCGCCGCAATTGCAGCGATAAGCTCGCAAAAGCAAAGGCTTTCGTTTCAAAATCTTTGCATCTGCGAAGACATTACGACATTTATTTTATTTATTTTACCATATCTAAGCAATTTTTTCAACATAATTTCGAAACATTACAAAATCTTTCGAAACAGGCAAAAAAAGACAAAAAAACGGACTATGGGATTTCCATAGTCCGTTTTGGATAATTTTAGTCCAAAGGTTTCATGGTGGGGAGACACTCAAAATGAGTTTTATAATATTTTATAAGTTCTTTTAACCTTTTATAACTTGCCGTTATAAAACGGTGAAAATTAAGATTTTCTTATATCTTCGTATAATTTTTATAATATCTCCTTAAACTCTGGTAAAATTGTGGTAAATTGATTTTGTCATTTACGTGTGTTATAATGTAAAAACAAAGGAGGAATTGCGATGCTTAATAACAGAATAGTACGAATTATTTCTCTGCTTTTTTCAGTTTTATGCTTGTTGACATTCTTTGGTTGTTCAAAAGAAAAACCTAATGATGCCATTGTAACATATCCCGAAGATGTTTCTGCCATTGCTGATTTCAAGTGTGTTTGTTCAACCGACCATAAAACAGAGTTTGTTATAAAAAATGATGAGGCAAAAGCATTATATACATATATAATGGAGCAATGGAAAAAGGCAAAGGAAACCGAAATTGACAGAACTGAACAAGATGACATTTACCTTTCTTTCCAAGACGGAGAGCCTTTGCTTATTTTGAGTCAAGAACCCAAAGCAGAAATATCCGATGCTCTCGCAGTATCAGATGAGCATTTTTACGGTGTCTTTTGGATTCACGAAAATGACTATATGGTCTTTACCGCTATGCCGATGACCTCTTTCCAAAAATATTATAAAATGCCCGAAGGCACATATGATAAAGTTGCCGAGTTAGTAAAAAAATAACCTATAAAACAGCAAAAACACCCTATGAATTTTGATGGTCATAGGGTGTTTTTTTGTTAGAAAACTGTGGTAAGAAAATTTTGGGAAATTCTTATATCTTCTTATAATTTCTTATATTGTCCCTTTTAGTCCAACGGTTTCATGGTGGGGACCTCTGCCCCCGAAGTTACAAAACAATACCTAAGTGTACAAAACTCCAATGGTTTAGCGCCCTCTCAAAAGCCCGTTTTTACAGCACAGAATATAACCCTTTGTATCTGTGCGGCATTTTGGCGTAGTAACTGGCGTACCATTGGCGTAGTAGATTAAATTTGCTTGTCCTTAAAGAATTCGCCCAAGCTTGTAAACTCTTTCTTTTTCAGTTCGTTGGTCACGTCGCAATAAATATCCATCGTTGTACTAATATCGGCATGACCTAAAACATCCTGTATCACCTTTATATTGATACCCGACTCACACAAGCGAGTAGCAAAGGTGTGTCTTAAGCTGTGGCAACTAAAGGGCGGCAACAGAACGGGATCCTTTTCGCCTTTGAGCAACACTTCATCATTACAGTCACGGATAATTCTTCGAATGGCTTTGTTTAGAGTTCCTTGATGCTGAACATCACCGTAGCGGTTCACAAAGATAAAATCCGTATAGCAATCCACAATCGCCTTGCATTTAACCCCTGCATCCTCTTGATTTTGCTTTTCCATCAGGAACGCTTCTTTTACGTCATCCATCATTGGTACGGTTCGTTCACCGGCTTTGGTCTTGGGCGTGTTCACGCTAAAGGAACAACCGTTACCGTGATTGTAGTACACTAAGGTGTGATTGATGTGGATAAGTCCTTCATCCAAATCGATATCGCACCACCGCAGTCCTACCAATTCACCAACACGCAACCCCGTGCCAAGCATAATGGCAAACACAGGATACCAATGCCGATACACCGGATGATTTTTAAGAAAGTTAATGAACAACTGTTGTTCGGGGATAGTAAGTGCCTTTCGCTTTTCTACTTGAAAATTGTGGGACTGTTTGAGTTCTTTCAGCATATTATCGGTGGGGTTAATACGTATGTATCCGTCATCCACCGCCAAGTTAAACACTTGATGCAGAACCGTATGCACATTGTCAATGGTTGCTATGGTCAAAATCCTATCGTCTGCAAGGCGGTTATAAAACCTCTTTACATCCGATTTTCTGACATTCGCAATCCGAAGTTTGCCGAACGTGGGGCGCACAAACATATTGTACATATACTTGTAGTTCTGAAAGGTGTTATGCTTCAACCCCCGTTTCAGATCACACCATAAGTCAAATACATCATTGATCGTTATCAAACGAATCTCCGTTTTGATGCCGTCCCTTTTATCAAGGATAATCTGTTCTTCTTTTTCGCGAAGCTCCTCAAGGGTACTTGCATATATCGAGTGGCGCTTACCATCGGGAGTGCTCCAACGGTAATCATAAATTCCGTCTGCTCTTTGGGATTCACCCTTGCGGAGTGTAACCCGATCCTTATCTAATCTTCTACCTTTACCTTTCTTTGCA
>JAZQDS010000090.1:0-26405 GCA_045546895.1 Eubacteriales bacterium
CCGCTTGGCCTCCGACTTATCTTTTTGCTGGGTCGGGGAATGCGGGCAACCCTGCGGCTGGGCGCCCCGCTCTTTTCTGCGCTGATCAGCTGCTTCATCCTGCTGATCAATGCGATCCTCTTTCCCTTTGTTGCGGCCGCTGTTTCCCGCTGGATTACCATCGGCGGTATCCTGATTTTGCTGGTCCAAACCATCCTTTTTGCCGTTTTTGGCAAGAAAAAATAATTTATTCGTTTACATAAATGTTGTTGATAACTCTGTTCAAAATGTGAAAAACTCAACCCATCGATGCCGTTTTTCGCCATTTTTCGCGGTTTTAGCCTGTTGAAAACTCAGTTTTAAACAGGTTTGCAACAAAAATTATGGAAACCAACCCCTTACCCGAAAAGTATAATTTGCTCCATCCGGGAGCAACACTTATCCGCCGCAGGCATACATTCTCGGCAAGTAACCTGCCTTGGAAAAACACTTTATTTTTTTCTTGATTTTTCGGGCGGGGTATGTTACAATAACTATTACTTGATTATGATCATATTGAAAGGTTGTGAATTCAATGGTAGCATTATATATCTTCGGTTCTGCAATTTTGGTATTCGCGGTAGCGATTATCGTTTGTGTTTCTGTTCAGCAGGGCAAATCGCAGGGTCTTGGTGCTATGGCCGGCGGCTCTGATGCCGATAGCTATTTCAGCAAGAATAAAAACCGCGGCCGCGATGCGATCTTAAGTAAGATCACCATCGTTCTGGCAGTCCTGATTGCCATCTGCATCATCGCTATGAACATCATTGGCATTGGTGCATAAATCATTTTTAAAAAAGAAAATTGCGTAATGCGAAAGCATTACGCAATTTTTTTATTCTTTTTATTTTGCATAGCCCAGCATCAGCAGAATGCGATGCAGCGGAATTGCCAATACCATCCCGAGCAGGGTGATCATCCGCATAGGCCGCTGGGGGAAGAATTCCTTGAGCCCGTCATATTCGATCGCGCGATAGCGAATATAAATCACCAGCGCCGCGATCCAAAGGAAGAGCGCCAAAATCAGCAAGATAAATACGCCGAATACCAGCTCATGCAGATAGCATACCGCCGCCCAGATGGTTGCGGCAGCGCCCGCCATCGCCAGCGCATTGCCCCACCATACCAGCGCAGCCATCGCTTTGGATTGCCGCTCTCTATGCAGCAGCTGCAGCTCGCTCCAGCTTTGCCAGCCGGGCAAAAATGCAGCGATCCTCGGCTTTAAGCCTTTTTTCTTCATCCGCGGAGCCATTGCCAAAGCGCCGCAAAGCCAGCAGAATAAATGCAGGGAAAGCCAGATGATAAGAACAACCGCCAGCAGATGAATCAGCCATTTCTGCTGCAAAATATCAATTAATTTTCCGATCAGCGCCATCATTTTATTTCTTCAACGCCCGCTGCAGCCAAACAAGGCCGATATCCAGCGCCTCATAGAGGCTGGTCTTTTCGCTCTTCTTTTTGCTCCGCTCGAAAATGGAAACGCTCTCATCGGTCACCAGCAGCTCTACGGTAACCTTTGTGGGCAACGCTTCAGGCGTGTTATCGGTCTCCTGAATATGAATATAAATTACATATTCCTCCTTGGGATCGCCGTAATAAATATCGTTATTGCATCTGACCAAGGGATAGCCTTTATACATTGTAAAGGGAAGCTTTTCTTTCTTTGCAGCCATTTTGCAAATACCTCCTATCGTATTTTCATCTATATAGTATACCACATCCGTTTCAAACCTGCAAGGGGTTACCGTCACCTTTTTTTGTTAAAAGCGTATGATAATACGGGCGGCAAAGATGCGGCCCAAAATAGAAAGGAGCTATCATTATGGATGATTTCGATCTGCGGGATTTGCTTTCTCCGCCGCTGCTGCATCGCAGCGATCTTGCTGCAAATTCCGCTGTTCATCATATTCATAGAGATCCCGATCCGATGGTTTTGGCGATGGGCTATGTTCCCAATCAAAGCTGGAAGGATCTTTATGAGCCCGCCGAAGCATTCTGCCGCGGGACCCTATTTCGGCAGCTGGATCTGCCCTTTGAAGGGGGGCGCCATCAATGACCGAGCAGCAAAAATTAATGGAAGCGGTATATACTAATGGCTTTGCGGCCGATGATGCCCGCCTCTTTCTGGATACCCACCCCACCGACCCTGCTGCGCTGGAATATTATGAAAAACGCGCACGCATTTATCAGCAGGCGGTGGCCGCCTATGAGGATCGCTACGGCCCGCTGCGCCCCGAAAACGGCGTATGCAACGGCCGCTGGGCATGGGGCGAGCAGCCCTGGCCCTGGGAAGGAGGAATGTAAGCGATGTGGAGCTATGAAAAACGTTTGCAATATCCGGTTGATATTAAAAAGCCCGATGCCCGCCTCGCCAAAATAATTATCAGCCAGTTTGGCGGCCCCGATGGAGAATTAGGGGCCTCCCAGCGCTATCTTTCCCAGCGCTATTCCATGCCCTATCCCGAGGTTGCCGCTCTCCTCACCGATGTGGGCACCGAAGAGCTTGCCCATATGGAGATTGTATCCACCATCGTGCGGCAGCTGGTGCGCGGCCTTTCCGCCGATGAAATTCAAAATCAAGGCTTTGCGGATTATTATGTGGATCATCCCGCCGGCCTCTGGCCGCAGGCGGCAAGCGGCGAGCCCTGGAGCGCCACCACCTTCCAATCCAAGGGCGATCCCATTACCGATCTTTTCGAGGATATGGGCGCCGAGCAAAAGGCCCGCACCACCTATGATAACCTGCTGCGGCTGATCCGCGATCCCGATGTTCGCGATCCCATCAAGTTCCTCAGGCAGCGCGAGATAAATCATTTCCAGCGCTTCGGCGAAGCAATGGGCCAGATCCGCCGCCATCTTGATCATAAAAATTACTACGCCTTCAACCCCGCCTTTGATAAAGATACCAAATAAATTAAAAGCAGATGAGCCCCGCTCATCTGCTTTTTTGTATAAAACCGCTGCCGAAAACATATAATGAGCGAGAAAGGGGGATGTTTTTTCTTGAAAAAAAGACCCATATTAACCATTCTGTTCAGCATTGCGCTGGCGGAGGGCATCGGCCTGCTCTCCGGCTTTTTATCGGGCGATATCAGCGCGGTTTATGCCAATCTGCGCCAGCCGCCCGCAGCGCCGCCCGGCATTGTTTTTCCCATTGCTTGGGGAATCCTCTATGCGCTGATGGGCATCGCCGCTGCGCTGATCTGGCTCAACAACGGCGATCGAGAGCCGCGCATCAAGGCGCTTTGGACTTACGCAGCGCAGCTGGCGGTCAATTTCAGCTGGAGCATCATCTTTTTCCGCTTTGAGGCCTTTGGGCCGGGCGTTGCGGTCATTTTGCTGCTGGATTTGCTGGTTTTGCTGGCCTTTCTGCGCTTTTTACCCATCAGCCGTCCCGCTGCCCTGATGCTGATCCCTTATCTGCTCTGGCTGGCGTATGCCACCTATCTTGCAGTCGGTATCTTCATTTTAAATTAAAAAAAGCTTCCCAAGGAAATCTTGGGAAGCATTTTTTATTGTTCAATAATCTTTACGCTCTCAATGATCGGCTGATCCGCTTTGGCCACCGATCCGTTATTATCGGTGGTCTTTGCGTGGGCGCAAACCTCGTCCACAACCTCCATCCCCTCCAGAACATAGCCGAAGCAGGCATAATCGCCATCCAGAAAAGTGCTGTCCTCATGGACGATGAAAAATTGGGAGCTGGCGCTGTCCATATCGTTGCCGAGGCGCGCCATTGATACCGCGCCGCGGGTATGGGAAAGATCGTTCTCTACCCCATTGGAAGAAAATTCGCCCTTAATCGTCTTTTCCGAGCCGCCAATGCCATCACCATCGGGATCACCGCCCTGCATCATAAAGCCGGAGATAATGCGATGGAAGGTCAGGCCGTCATAAAAGCCGTCCTTTGCCAGATCAACAAAATTTTTCACCGTAATCGGCGCCTTTTCTTCATCCAGACCGATCTTGATGGTGCCGCCGTCTTTCATGGTAATCTCGGCAAGATAAGGATATTCCGCCGCCTCTTTGATAGCAGTATTTTCAATATGCTCATGCCCCTCATGGCTATGATCATGGCTATGGCCCTGATCCTTGGGGGGAGAAAAGATAATGATCGCCGCGATGCCGAGCACCACCGCAAGCCCGATCCCGCTGAAAATCAGGATTTTTTGGAGCTTTTTCTTTTTCGCCTCGCGGGCCTCCCGCGCGCGCCGCTGATTTACGTTTGCCATGGCGATCAACCCTTCAGCAAGGTATATTTACCAATCACCGGCAGCGCCTTCATCCGGCCGCGCGCAACATTGATAATACCGATAACGGTCAGGAAAATAACAGCGGCGGAAAGCGCCAGATTAATGGGCGCCAAAAGGATCGCCAAAACAACCGATAAATTCCCCAACGCGCCGATGATCAGGCCTGTGATGGAGCAGATGCCGCTGAAAATCAAGAGGGTCAAGCCCTGATTGGCATGATAGCGCGCAAAGACCGATTTTTTGGGCGCAGCAAAGATGGTTACCAGAACCAAAATGCCGATATAAGCCAAAATCGAAATCACCTTGGTATCTGCGATATCCTCAGGATCCGCAACCACCTCGGCAGGCGCTGCCGCAGCAGCCGCTTCTGCGCCGCAATAGGGGCAGAATTTTACCTCTTCAACAAGTTCTTTTCCGCAATTTGTACAAAAAGCCATAATGACTCCTCCTAAATTTATTCTAATACTATTTTACAACAATTCCCGCGAAAGTCAACCATTAAATAAAGAGCTCGCAAAGAAAAACGCCCGCGCAGGAAAGCAGCGCCACCGGCAGCAGACCCCATTCGAAATAGGCGGTTATCAGCGCTACCAACAACCCCACCGTCGCCGAAACAGGCGATGCGGTCGCATCCAGAATGGCGGGAAAGGTCATCGCCGCCAAAACCGCATAGGGAATATAATATAAGAAGGAACGAACGAAACGATTGGTAATCTTCTTCTTGAAAATTACCAGCGGCAGCATCCGAATCAGATAAGTTACGCCGGCCATAACGAGGATATAAAGAGCTATTTTCATATCGTATCCTCCATCGGCCGCAGCCATGCTGCGATCGCCGCAGCGACCACCGCGCAGATAATAATTGCAAACCCGCCGGAGACCCGATTTAAAAGCGGGATCCATTTAAAGCAGCAGGCTAAGGCTGCAGCGCCCAGCGCCACGCACGCCACCGCCGCGCTGCGCTTGGCTACCGGCAGGATGATGGCGATAAACATTCCGTAAATCGCCACCCCCAGCGCCGAAAGAACCGCCGCAGGCAGGATGGAGCCCGCCGCTGCGCCCATCCATGTGCCGCCGGTCCAGCAAAGAATCGGCAGGCTCATCAGCCCGTAAAAATAAGGAGCGGTTACCTCCCCGCTTTGACCGGAGGCAAGGGCAAAAATCTCATCGGTATTGCCAAAGGCCATGATCAGCCGATCAAGCAGCCCCACCTTATCGCTCAGCTTTTGGGAAAGGGAAACCGACATCAGGGCATATCGCAAATTAATAACCAGCTGGGTCATCGCCATTTCGATAAAGCTGCCCGATGCCGCAATCACCGAAAGCCCCGCCAGCTGCCCCGCCGAGGTCAGATTGGTCAGGGAGACCGCCACCGCGGTAAAGATCGAAAGACCCGCCTGCACCGCCGCCACTCCAAAGGCGAAGGAAACCGAAAAATAGCCCAGCCCGATCGGCAAGCCATCCTTCAGCCCCCGTAAATATTCACGCACACTTCATTCCTTCTTTTTTAAACAAAATTCACGGCTTTTATCATACCATACCCACCCCCGATTTTCAACCTTAAATTCCGCCATAAGAGGAAAAGCCCCGATTCAATACGCCGACCAACGAAAAAGGGAACGCCCCGCCAAAGGCGGGTCATTCTCGCTCATTTTCAGATTTTATCAGACCGTTCAAAATGAGATGAGATTTCCTTCTTGAGGCGGGAAGGCGTATTCCGATACGCCGACCAACGAAAAAGGAAACGCCCCGCCAAAGGCGGGGCATTCTCGCTCATTTTCAACGGTCTCACTTGATTTTTGTGAGATCGTAGGGGGTAGTCTGATACACGAAATAATTGAGCCAATTGCTATAAAGCAGATTGGCGCAGGAGCGCCAGGTAACCAGCGGCTTCTTTTTGGGATCATCGCCGGGGAAATAATTTTGGGGGATTTTGATGGGCTTGCCTTGGGAAAGATCCCGCTGATATTCATTATTGAGGGTCATGGCATCATATTCGGAATGGCCGGTAATGAAGATTTGCTTGCCTTTTTTGGTAGAGATGGCGTAGACGCCGGCTTCCTTGGAGGAGGCAAGAATTTTCAGCTCGGACACCGCCTCGATATCCTCCCGCGCGATGGTAGTATGGCGGGAATGGGGGACCATAAAGGTATCATCGAAGCCGCGGAACAGGATGGATTTTTTATAATCCAGCTTATGGGGGAAGATTCCAAACATTTTTTCGGGCAGAGGCTGCTTATCGATGCCGAAATGATAATAGAGGCCTGCCTGCGCGCCCCAGCAGATATGGAAGGTGCTGTGAACATGGGTTTTGCTCCATTCCATAATCTCGCAAAGTTCCTCCCAATATTCCACCTCTTCGAAGGGCATCTGCTCCACCGGCGCGCCGGTAATGATCATTCCATCGAAATTGCGATGCTTTACCTCATCAAAGGTTTTATAGAAGGCGAGCATATGCTCAGCGGGGGTATTTTTGGATTCATGGCTCTTGGTATGGATCAGCTCCAGCTCTACCTGCAAGGGGGTATTGCCCAGCAAGCGCGAGAGCTGGGTTTCGGTCTCGATCTTTTTGGGCATCAGGTTCAAAAGAAGAATCTGCAGGGGGCGGATCTCCTGAATTTCGGCCCGTGTTTCGGTCATAACAAAGATATTTTCTTTCTGCAGCGTTTCGGCAGCAGGAAGACCGTTGGGGATTTTAATCGGCATAATTTTATGCCTCCTTTCCTCAAACTAAATTCAAAGCGTTTTCGATATCGGCAATCAGATCATCGGCATTCTCCAGCCCCACCGAAAGCCGAACAAGATCGCCGGGCACACCCGCCGCGATCAGCTCCTCATCGCTCATCTGGCGATGGGTGGCGGTAGCGGGATGGAGGCAGCAGCTGCGCGCATCGGCAACATGGGTCTCGATGGCGCAGATTTTCAGCCCTTTCATAAATTCCGCAGCGGCGGCCTTGCCGCCCTTAACACCGAAGCTGATAACGCCGCAGCTTCCATTGGGCAGATATTTCAGAGCGCGCTCATGCTCGGGATCGTTTTTAAGGCCGGGATAGCGCACCCAGCCCACCTTGGGATGATTTTCCAGATACTCCGCAATCTTTTGGGCATTTTCGCAATGGCGCGCCATCCGAACATGGAGGCTCTCCAAGCCGAGATTGAGCAAGAATGCGCTCTGCGGCGATTGCACACAACCCAGATCCCGCATCAGCTGCGCGGTTGCCTTGGTAATAAAGGCACCCTCCAGCCCGAATCGCTCGGTATAGGTAACGCCGTGATAGCTGTCATCGGGGGTGCAGAGGCCGGGGAATTTATCGGGATATTGGGTCCAATCAAATTTACCGGAATCAACAATGCATCCGCCAACCGCCGCACCATGGCCATCCATATATTTGGTGGTAGAATGGGTAACGATATCGGCGCCCCATTCGATCGGGCGGCAATTTACAGGCGTTGCAAAGGTATTATCGATAATGAGAGGCACCCCATGGGCATGGGCCGCATTGGCAAACCGCTCGATATCCAAAACATTCAGGGCAGGATTGGCAATCGTCTCGCCAAAGACCGCCTTGGTATTGGGGCGGAACGCCGCCTCCAGCTCCTCATCGGAGCAATCGGGAGCAACAAAGGTAAAATCGATGCCCATTCTCTTCATGGTAACGGCAAAGAGATTATAGGTGCCGCCGTAAATAGCTGAGCTGGCCACAACATGATCGCCGATGGATGCGATATTAAATATCGAAAAGAAGGAAGCCGCCTGCCCCGAGCCGGTCAGCATTGCGGCGGAGCCGCCCTCCATTTCGCAGATCTTGGCCGCAACCGTATCGCAGGTCGGATTTTGCAGGCGGGAATAGAAATAGCCGCTGGCCTCCAGATCGAAAAGCTTACCCATATCCTCGCTGGTGGCGTATTTAAAGGTTGTGCTCTGAATGATGGGGATCTGGCGCGGCTCGCCGTTGCCGGGAGTATAGCCGCCCTGCACGCATTTGGTTTCAATCTTAAAATCGCTCATTTTTAAATCCTCCTAAATAAAAAACGCTCAAAGCCCAAAAGGCCTTGAGACGAAAAATTCCGCGGTACCACTCAATTTGCAGGGAGATCCCCCTGCCGCTCTTTTGCCTTAACGGGGCAATTGCGGAAGCACCCTACCTATCGAATGCTTCGGCTCCGGAGCCATAGACGCTTGCCTTCCCCGCCTGCGATCTTTCCACCATCCGATCGCTCTCTGCGTTGCGGTTGCGGGGCAATGCCCTCTCCCTCTCAGCCTTTAATAATAAATTTATTATAGCAACCGCAATCCCGTTTGTCAATATTGAAAAAAACGGAAGGCTATGATATAATACCCCCAAAAGGAGATTAAAGAATGAAAGAGCTTTTATTACATATCTGCTGCGCTCCCTGCTCTGTTGCCTGCATTGAGCAGCTGCGGGCGGAGGGCATTGAGCCCACCGGCTTTTGGTATAATCCCAATATCCATCCCTATCAGGAATATAAGGCCCGCCGCGATACCCTCATCGAATATGCCGATTCTATCGATCTTGCGCTGATCATTCGGGAGGAATACGGCCTCAAAAAATTTACCCAAGCGGTTTCCTCCAATATTGAGAAGCGCTGCGGCTATTGCTATGCCGTTCGCTTCGAGGAAGCCGCCCGCACCGCCAAGGAGCAGGGCCTCAAGGCTTTTGCCACTACCCTTACCGTTTCCCCTTATCAGGATCATGAGCTGATCTATACCATCGGTAAAAAAGCGGCCCAAAAATACGGCGTGGAATTCCTTCCCTATGATTTTTCTCCCCGCTTTCGGGAGGGGCAAAATAAAGCCCGCGAAATCGGAATGTATATGCAAAAATACTGCGGCTGCATCTATTCCGAAGAAGACCGCTACCAAAAGCAGATCGAAAAGGATCAAAAACGCTTCCACTAAACTAAAACCCCCCGATTCACCCGCACCGTGCGTTTTATATGGTATTTTATTTTTTTAAAGCATGAAGCAGCGCTTCGCGGGTATTGGGAAGCCGCTCTTCCACCACCTGCTCCAATAATTGCTGCAGCTGCTCTCCAATAGCAGGCCCCTCCAGCCCCAGCGCCATTAAATCCCTGCCGCCGATGGCCAATTGCGCCAAGGAAAGGCAGGCATTTTCCGCGCGCAGCGCAGCAGCAAGCTGCGCCAAGCCCTCATAATCCGCCGCCTGCGGCGCCAGCGCTTTTTGCAAAGAAAGCAACTCCTCAAAGCAATCGATCCCCAGCGCGGCACAGCGTTTCTTTACCGCGATCCGCTCAAGCGGGCAGACCTCGGGCGCCTCCCGAAGCAGCAGCTCCACCCGCTGCCGCAAAGCAGCGGAGGGCTTTAATTTTGCGAGAGCCGCTCCGTTGGCGGGCGCCAAAAGCGCCGCCCAGCGCAAGCTTTCCCGCGGCGGCACCGCCTGCAGGGGGCCTATTTTTTGAACAGCGGGCAAAATCACCTGCAAAATTGCAAGCTGCGCTTGCAATACCTGCTCGCAATGATCGGAGAGCAGCAGGCCGCTTAATTCCGCCAAAACCCGCTCGCGGGCGATGGCATGCAGAAGCGCCTTTTTCCGATGCATAGCGGCTGCGGTTTGCGCTTCGATTTCAAAGCCCAGCCGCGCCGCAAACCGCAGCCCCCGCAAAATCCGCAGCGCATCCTCCTCAAAGCGGCGATCCGCCTCCCCTACCGCGCGAATCCGGCCTTGATCAATATCGGCGCGGCCGCCAAAAGGATCGATGATCCCTCCTTGGCGATCCATCGCCATGGCATTCATGGTAAAATCCCGCCGCGCCAGATCCTCCCGCAGCGAGCGGGTAAAGGTAACGCTTTCGGGGCGGCGATGATCCTGATAATCCCCATCCAGACGAAAGGTTGTTACCTCCATTGCCTCGCCATCGATCAGGATTGTTACCGTTCCATGCCGCAGCCCGGTTTCCAATACCCGCTCATCGGCAAAGACCCGCAATACCTCCTGCGGCTCCGCCGCGGTAGTAATATCATAATCATGGGGGCAAACGCCGCGATACCAATCCCTTACACAGCCGCCGACCAGATAAGCCTCATAGCCCGCCGCCTCCAGCCGCTCCAAAACAACCGCAACCGCTGCAGGGATGGAAAATACCTTTTTCATAGGCACTTGCCTCCTTTCCGATTCATATTTTCTTTTCTTATCATATCATTTCAGCCAAGTTCTGTCAATTTTTCTTGCTTTTTCAAGCTTTTCGCCTTATAATTTTATTATAAAGATAAAATTGAGGTGAAAACGATGCCCCCCTATGAGATCGAGCGCAAATATTTAATCCATAAGCCCGATTTGCTGAATTTAGGCACCATCTGCAAAATCAAAGAAATCTCCCAGACCTACCTTGCAGCGCAGGAAGGTTGCTTGCGGGTGCGCAAAACAGAAGAGCGCGGTGTTGTTACCTATGTTGAATGCGCCAAGCGCAGCCTCTCCACCATGCGGCGGATTGAAATCGAGCGGGTTTTAACCGAGGACGAATATAACCGCCGGCTCGCCACCCGCGATCCGCGGCGGCAAACCATCCGCAAGGTGCGCTATTGCCTGCCCTATAACGGCCATACTTATGAAATTGATGTTTATCCCTTCTGGAGCCATCAAGCCATTATGGAGGTGGAGCTGAAAAACGAGAAAGAAGCCTTTGAGCTGCCCCCCTTCATTCGGGTGATCCGCGAGGTTACCAATGATCCCCGCTATTCCAACTACGCCATGGCAAGAGATATCCCGCCCGAGGATTAAATAAAAAAGCCCTTGAGCTTCACCGCAAAAAGTGTAGCTCAAGGGCTTTTGTTTATCCTTGCACAAGCGTTCCCTTCAGGAAAACCGCCTTGATATTAAAATCGGCATCAAAGATTGCAATATCGGCCCTGCTCCCGATGGCCAGCGAGCCGCGATCGGGGCAGCCGCAAAGCTTTGCGGGATTAACCGCGGCCATTATGGCGATCTCCTCCGGCTTACAGCCGAGCTGAAACATATTTTTTGCCCCATCGCCAAGGCATTTTGAACTGCCCGAAAGGGTACCATCCTCCAGTCGACAGCAACCATCCTTGATATAGATCATCCGATCCTCTTGAAAATAAGCGCCATCGCTCATTCCCGAAAAGCGGGAACCATCGCTGATCATCGTTATCCCCTCCGCACCCTTTGCGCGGAGCGCCATTCGAACGGCAGGCGCTGCAACATGGATCAAATCGCAAATCAATTCGCAATTGACCCGCGCATCCGCCAGCCCACAGCCCAAGGCGCCCGGTTCCCGATGATGAAGCCCCCGCATGGCGTTGAAGGTATGGGTAAGGCGATGAACGCCCCGCTCCACCGCCTGCTTGGCGCAGGCATAATCAGCGGCGGTATGGCCCATGGAAACTGCAATCCCCAATTCCGCGCATCGTTCGATGACTGCCTCCGCACCCTCCATTTCAGGCGCCAGCGTTATTAATCTTAATTTTCCAGCCGCGGCCTCCTGCATCCGTTGCAATAAATCGCAATCGGGCGCTTGGATGCGATTGGCGCGCATCCCCCCTTTATAAGCAGGGTTGATAAAAGGTCCTTCTGCATGAATGCCCAAAATCCGATCATCCTCAATCGAGGAAAGGCGGCGAAGATCCTTTTCCAATTCCTGCGGCGTTTCGCTGCAGAGGGTAGGAAGAATGCCGCAAACGCCGCGGGCCGCCAGCCAATCCAAGGCAGGGCGGGGATCCTCCTCCGACCAATAAAAGCCAATCCCTCGCGCTCCATGGATATGGGTATCGATCAGAGCAGGAAGAATATAGCAACCCCGAACATCCATCTCGCCCTGCGCCGATTTTTCGGTAATGACACCGTCTTCAAAGCAAAGATCCTGCGAATGCATTTTTTGATCCTCGCCAAAAACAAGGCCGCCGCTCAGCCGCATTCTGCTCTCCTCCCATCAAAAGCGGCTTTGCACCGCCTGAATTTCCCGATAAATCTCTGCAACCATCGCCTTTTGCTGATCGCCCAGCGAAAGGAAGGGTGCGCGAACATCACCAATCTCAATCCCCCGCAGCCGCAAAATCTCCTTGGCCGCCGCATATAAAGAGCCTGTTTTGAGCATGGCATAGATCAGCCGCGTAATCTCCTTTTGGAGAGCGGATGCCTTTTCGATCTCGCCCGCCGCGATGCATTGCTCCAATTTCAAAAATAGTTCGGGGCTATAGCCATAGGTGCCGCCGATACCGCCGGAGGCGCCCATCATCCGCCCCGCCAGATATTGCTCATCGGGGCCATTGAAAATGGCAAGGTCCTCGCCGCCGGCCATGCGGAATTTCAAAATATCCTGCACCGAGCCGGAGGAATTTTTAACGCCTGCGATCCGCCCTGTTTCCATCATTTTCAGCAATAGCTCAGGGGAAAGATTAAAGCCGTTGGTGGTGCCGGGGATATTATAAATAAACATCGGCACCTGCTCGGTCGCCTCCAAAACATCGGTCCAATATTTTTGAACCACTGCTTCCGATAAGCCGTAATAAAAGCCCGGCACCATCGCAATGGCATCCACACCCAGCTTTTCCGCATGGCGCGCCAGCTCGATACTATCCCGCGTTGCGGGGGCGGCAATATGGGCAATAATCGTCATCTTGCTCCCTACCGCCTCCATTACCGCCTCCAGCGTTGCCTTCCGCTCCTCAACGGTATGAAAAACACATTCACCCGAGCTGCCGGTAACATAAAGACCGGGAATCCCCAGCGAAAGATAATATTCCGCCAGGCGGGCGGCACGCTCCTTGGAGATTGCGCCCTCATCATCATAGCAAGCATAAAATGCGGGGAATACCCCGGTAAACTTCTTTGCAACAGCCATCTTTTTTCTCCTTATTTCAATGCATTCATAAAATATTGGGTGATCTTCAACGGGCGAGTAATCGCCGAACCAACAACGCAGGCCAAAACGCCCTGATCCATTGCCTTGCGCAATTGCTCCGGCGAAAAGATGCCGCCTTCGGCAATAATCGGCGTATGCAGCGAATAAGCCAGCCGATGCATCAAATCAAAATCGGGCGGTAAAATTCCTTGGGTTTCCTCTGTATAGCCGGTCAACGTTGTACCGATAAAATCGAAGCCCAGCCGCTCCGCTTGTTCCGCCTCCGCAAAGGTGGCGCAATCCGCCATAAAGAATTGATTGGGATATTTTTTGCGAATTTCAGGAAACAATTCAGCAATCGTTTTGCCATCGGGGCGGGGGCGCATGGTGGCATCCATCGCAATGATTTCAACCACCTCTTCCATCAACGCATCGATTTCCGCCATGGTCGGGGTGATCCGCGTTTTGCAATCGGGATAATCCTTTTTAATGATCCCGATGATGGGCAGGGAAACCATTTTCTTAATTTCCCGAATATCCTCGATGGAATTGGCCCGAATACCGGAAGCGCCGCCCAGCGCCGCCGCATAGGCCATTCTTCCCATAATAAAGCTGCTATGAAGCGGCTCATCCTCCAGCGCCTGGCAGGAAACAATCAGCCCGCCTTCGATCTTTTCCATTAATTCTTTCTTATCCATTTTTCTTCTCCTCTCTTGCATAAAAAGCAACGCCCAGCAAGCCTGCCCGATTTCCCAGAGCCGCTTGCAAAATTTTCGTTTCCCGATAGCTTGGAATGATCCGCCGCCCATAGGCCGCGCGGATTTTTTCCAAAATATCGCCGCATTCCATAATCCCCCCGCCCAAAATAAAGCACGGCGGATTAAAAATATGGGTCAGGGAGCAAATCCCCTCGGTAACCTCCTCGATCCAGCCCTCCAATACCTGCTCCAAATCCGGCCGCTCAGGGAGAGCTGCCATCAATTCCTTTGCATTTTTTAATTGGGGGTAACGCTTTTTTGCCTCCCGCATCAGGGCGGTTACCGAAGCATATTCCTGATAGCAGCCCTGTAAGCCGCAGCGGCAGCGCCGCCCGCCCCGATGCGTTACCATATGGCCTACTTCGCCCGCAATGCCGCGGGCGCCCGCCATCAGGCTGCCATTTTGAATAATCCCTCCGCCGACCCCTGTTCCGTAGGTCAGGCATAAAAAATCCCGATAGCCTCGCCCGGCGCCGAAATGCGCTTCGCCCAGCGCTGCGGCGTTGGAATCGTTGATCACATAAACAGGGCGCCCTACCCCTTCTTCCAATATCCTTCCAATGGGCTCTTCCACCGCCTCCAGCCGCTCGCCGTTGCTGCGGGCCAGCATGGTTTGGGAATGATGATCAATTTGGCCGGTCATTGCCACCGCCAAAAGTTCATAATCCTCATAGCCCTTTGCCGCTTCGATTGCTTTTTGAATCAGATTGTCCGGCGCGGAACCGTTGGTCGGCATGGTGCGCAGAAGGGAAATTTCTCCCGCCGCCCCGACCATCGCCGATTTAATCGCTGTTCCGCCTACATCTAATGCCAATACCTTCATTCTATTCCCTCATTTCGGCATTCATTTTTTATAATTCAAGTATAACACCCTATTTTACTGAAAAATAGATATTTATTGCCTCATTATTTAGTGAGGTTGCTTTTTTAATCCAAATGCGGTATACTGAAAGGGGTGACAAAAAATGAATTATAAAACTATTTTACATGAAACGGGAAAGGATCCCCTTTATAAGATCTGGCATAGCGGTGCCGGGGCCTTATTTATGTTTGTTCATTCGGGCAGCGGGAGCGTTGTTACCAAGGAGCGGAATTACCCGCTGGCCCAAAACGCGCTGCTGCTGATTGCGCCCGGCACCTATCATTATACCCTCCCCGAGGAGCCTGCTGCCTATGATCGCAGCAAGATCATTTTGCCTGCTGCGCAATATAATGCGCTTTTTGATCTGCTGCGGGATCCCTTTTTGCCTGCGGGCCATCCGATTCTCTATGCCCCCATCCCTGCAGAATCGCTTGCCGCGGTGGAACAATGCTTTTTAGAGGCTGCTGGATGCAAGGGCCAAGCGGAAAACGCTCCCCTTGCCCTTGCCTGCATTTTAAGGCTGCTTTATTATTTAAAGCGATATGCCACCAAGAATACCTTCTCTGCCGCAAGCTTTATCAGCGATTCCATCCAATATATCCATAAAAATATTACGGCGGAATTAAATCTGGATCGGATCTGCGCTGCTATCAATATCAGTAAGTATTATTTTTGCAGGCAATTCAAGCTGCAAATGGGGATAACGGTCATGCAATATATTTTACATACCCGCATTATGCTGGCGCGAGATGCGCTGAAAAAAACCAATCTTTCCATTACCCAAATCAGCGAGCAATGCGGCTTCAGCAGCGTTTCCTATTTTTGCCAAGCCTTCAAGGATGAGGCAGGACGCTCTCCCCTTCAATATCGAAAAGAAAAAAGCGAGGCTCTTAGGGCGCCCTAAGAGCCTCGCTTTTTTCAAGAGATTTCAATCTCGCTGCAAACCGTTTTATAAACGCCGTTTTCCGCATACCAATGCGACATTAAAATCCTGCCGTCCCGCAGCAAAATTGCGCCGGGCTGGCCGAATTTCAGATAGGCGAAAATCTCCGCCATTTTATCATCCCGCAGGATCGGGGTTGCGGGCGCCCAAAGCAGCGCCTCCTGCTCAATCTCCCAGCGCCCTTTGGAAAAATCAACAACATAGCCGTAAATCCCCGGCCGATCGGTATCCCGCCTGACTGCGTGCAGCGCCAAAAACCGCTCACCGCCCAGAGCGCAAAGGGAGCTTGCCTGCCCGCCGATGCCGCTGGATTGCGGGGCGCTCCAGCTCTTGCCGCTATCATAAGAAACGGTATAATGATTGGGAAGCCGCGCGCCGCTTTCCGTATCCTCATTCCAGCCGATGCAAAGCAGCGCGCCCGATTCCAATTGGCAAAAGCGCTGCTCATAGCAGGTAACGGGGCGCTCAAATTCCATGCAGATTGCATCGTCATTCCAGCTTTTCCCCGCATCATGGGAGCAAAGCATCCGCCCGCAGACAGGGCCTGTCATCCTGCCGCTCCAATCGGGAAAGCCGGTAATGGGGGTTACCCAATCGCCGTTTTTCAAGATGGTCAGGGGCGCGGATGCCTCCGCATGAGGCCCCCAGACGCAGCTGATCTTTTGGGGTGCCGACCAGCTCTCGCCCTGATCGGCGGAAAGGGTATAATAGATGAAATCCTCCAAAAGCCCGCCGGTTTCGGGATTGCCCAAGGGCAACGCGGGATCAGGGCGCAGATAGGCATAGCCCAGCGCCGCAATCCGCCCATCGGGCAGGGCGGTAATTTTAGCATAATCGGTAAAGGGGACCTCCGCTCCGCTTTTATCCAGCATCGCCGCGGGCGCGCTCCAGCTCCTGCCGCCGTCAACGCTTTTGGCAAGATAGGTGGCGCCATCCACGCTCTCAAAGGCTTCCCCGATGGCAAAGGATGCCAGAAGGCTGCCATCGGCGCATTGGCAAAGCCAAGGAAAGGCGCTCTGGCGGCTGCGCAGCTGGGGCAGGGGATTTTCATAGATTATCGATGTCCATAATCTTTTCATAAAATGCGACTCCTTCGGCTTTTTCTGTTTTTATGATAGCCGCATCCTCCGAGGATGTCAATGAAAAAAGAGGACTCTTATCGGAAAAAGAGTCCTCTTTTTATAATTAAAAGCCAAAGGCATCAAAAAAATTATCCAAAATCGGCTTGCTTTCTTCCTGCTCCTTCTCATCCTCCTTGGAAGGGACATATTCCGAAAGGGTAAGGGAAAGCTTTTGCTGCTGACCATTACGCTTGATGGCAAATTCAACCGTATCGCCAACCGCTTTTTGATCCAGAATGCTATTGGCCTCTGCCTCGGTGGTAACCAGCGTTCCATCAACGGAAACAACATAATCACCCGATAAGAAGCCCGCCTTTTCGGCCGAGGAGCCTTCCTTTACCGAGGAGATATAAAGCCCCAGCTCGTTTACCCGATACATCATCGCGGTCATGGAATCATTGATCTCCTGAAAATCCAGCCCTGTTTCCACCCGACCGGTAACATAGCCATGGCTGAGCAGATCCTCAATAACCTTGGCGGCGGTATCGATGGGAATGGCAAAGCCCAGCCCCTCAATCTCCGCGCCCGCATTCTTGGCATTCACAATTCCTACCAGCTGGCCGGAGGTATTAAACATCCCGCCGCCGCTGTTGCCGGGGTTGATGGCCGTATCGGTCTGCAAAAGGCGCATGGTGGTATTTTCGATGGTCATTTCGCGATCCAGCGCGCTGATAATCCCTTGGGTGACTGTTCCGCCCAGCTCGCCCAGCGGATTGCCCACCGCAACAACCGTTTCGCCCACCTTCAGCTCCTTGGAGCTGCCAAAGGCGGCGGGGGTTAAATCCTCGGCCTCGATCTTGATGATCGCCAGATCGGATTTGGCATCGGTACCGATATAGCGGGCGGTATGCTCCGCGCCATCGGCAAGCCTTACCTTAACATTGGTAGCGCCCTCGATAACATGATGATTGGTAACAATATAGCCATCCTCGGTAATAATAACGCCGCTGCCCGCGCCCTCGCTTACATACTGCTGCATAAAGGAGCCGGTAACGATCTGCTCGGTCGTAATCTCAACAACGCTGTTCTTTACCAGCGCCGCCACTTCCGCCACCGAAAGCGCGCCCTTAACGGCATTGCCCTTTTCATCAGTCAGCTTGGTGGTTTTATAAATTACGGCGGAGCCGCTCGGCAATGCCTCTTCCTCAAAGAGCGCGGCGCCGAAAAAGCCGCCTGCCAGCCCCAAAAGCAGCGCCAATACCGCCACCCCCGCAACAACGGGGATAAATAAGCCTATGGTAACAGGCTTGCCGCTCCGCTTTTCCTTTTTGGGCGGCTCGGCCTGCCGATGGGGCGCCTCATAAATGGGCGGTTGCTCCGCAGCAGGCTGCTGCTCGGCGGGCTGCTGCTCGGGGATAAAATGATAGATCGGCTGCTCCGCGGTCGGCGCGCCCTGAATCGGCGCCTCTTCGGGCTGCTGCGGTGCAGCAGCCGATGTTTCCGATTCCTTTTTGATCGGCTCACCGGTCATGGGATCAAAATTATATTCATACATCGGGGGATATCCTCCTCTTTTTTACAATTTAAATTTATTATACACCAACTCTATGAAAAAAGTGTGAAAAAAAATAGAATTTTTCAATATTTCTTCCAAAACGGCAAAAAAACGCCGAAACCTCTTGCTTTTTCAAAAGAATTCGCATATAATAATGCAAAGAGCGGCAGCAGCCGCCCTGCGGAAATAGTAAGGATTTTGCTCCTTTCAGAGAGCATCGGGTCGGCGGCTGAAAGCCCGAGCAGCGAGGAAATCCCCAAGTGTGCGCTCCGCAGCGTATTCCCTCTGCGCCAGTGGAGGGCGGGATCCCCCGTTATCGGGAGCTTTGAGCGAGAAATCAGAGTGGGACCGCGTTCTTTTATTAACCGACGCCTCTGCTGCAATTGCGGCAGAGGTTTTATTTTTTGCAACGGAGGCAATCTCTATGTTTAAAAAGATCCGCGAGGATCTCAACGCCTTTATGGAGCGGGACCCTGCGGCCCGCAGCAAGGCCGAGATCTTTTTCCTCTATAACGGCTTTCATGCGGTGATGTATTATCGCATCGCCCATTGGCTTTATCGCCGCAAACTGCTCTTTTTGGCCCGCTGGGTCTCCCAATATGCTAAATTTCGTACCGGCGTTGAAATCCATCCCGCCGCGCAGATCGGCAAAGGCCTTTGCATCGACCATGGTACGGGAATTGTAATCGGCGAAACCTGCATCATCGGCGATTACTGCCTGCTTTATCAAGGGGTAACGCTGGGCGGTACCGGCAAGGATACCGGCAAACGCCATCCTACCCTCGGCGATTATGTTATGGTTGGCTGCGGCGCCAAGATCCTCGGCCCCTTTACCATCGGGGATCATAGCAAAATTGCCGCCAATGCGGTTGTTTTGGAGGAAATTCCGCCCCATTCCACCGCCGTTGGTGTACCCGCCAAGGTCATTCGTCAAAACGGCCAGCGGGTAGAGGATCTGATGGATCAGGTTCATATCCCCGATCCCATCGCCCAGGAGCTGGCGCGGCTGAATGCCCGCATTATTCAATTAGAAGATCAATTAAAGGAGAATCATAAATGAAGCTTTATAACACCTTAACCCGTCAGAAAGAAGAATTTGTTCCCATTACCCCCGGCAAGGTTTTGATGTATGCCTGCGGCCCTACCGTTTATAATTTTTTCCATATCGGCAATGCCCGCCCCTTCATTACCTTCGATGTTTTGCGCCGCTATTTCGAATATCGCGGCTATAAAGTAAAATTTGTTCAGAATTTTACCGATGTTGATGATAAGATGATCAAAAAATCCAATGAAGAGGGCTGCACCCTTGCGGAGCTGGGCGATCGCTATATCGATGAATATTTTACCGATGCGCAAGGCTTGGGCGTTGGTAAGGCAACCATCCATCCCCGCGCCACCCATTGCATCGGGGATATCATCAAGATCATCGAGGAGCTGATCGAAAAGGGCTATGCCTATGAATCGGGCGGCGATGTTTTCTATTCCACCAAAAAATTCGATGGCTACGGCAAGCTCTCCCATCTGCCGATGGATCAGCTGGAAAGCGGCGCCCGCATCGATGTAAACGATCTGAAAGAGGATCCGATGGATTTCGCAGTCTGGAAAGCGGCAAAGGAAGGCGAGCCCGCTTGGGAATCTCCCTGGGGCATGGGTCGCCCCGGCTGGCATATTGAATGCTCCGCCATGGCCTGCAAATTCCTCGGCAAGACCATCGATATCCATTGCGGCGGTGTGGATCTGATCTTCCCCCACCATGAAAATGAAATCGCTCAAAGCGAAGCTGCCAACGGCTGCGAATTCGCCCATTATTGGCTCCATAACGGCCATATCAATGTGGATAATCGCAAGATGAGCAAATCCGCAGGCAATTTCTTTACCGTTCGGGATGCAGCAGCGGCCTACGGCTATGAAACCATCCGCCTCTTTATGCTCTCCTCCCATTATCGCAGCCCCATCAATTACAGCAAGGATGTGCTGGAGGCTGCCAAAGCGGGCCTGCAGCGGCTTTATACCACCAAGAATAATCTGGAATTCGCCCTCAAGACCGCAGGCGGCGCCATGACCGCCGAGGAGGAGGCGCTGCTCCCCGAGCTGGCCGCTTTCAAGGAGCGCTTCCTGGAGAAGATGGATGATGATCTTAATACTGCGGATGCCCTGAGCGTAATCTACGATCTGGCCCGCTGGATCAATTCCCGCTTGGCGGAAACGCCCTCCCTTGCCTTCCTCAATGAGATGAAGAGCCTCTTCGGGGAGCTGACCGAGGTTCTCAATATCCTTACCGGCGAGCAGGAGCCTGAGGTTCCCGAAGAGATCAAAAAGCTGGTAGAGGAGCGTACCGCCGCCCGCGCCGCAAAGGATTTTGCCCGCGCCGATGCCATCCGCGATCAGCTGACCGAAATGGGCGTTGTTTTGGAGGATACCAAAGACGGCGTTAAGATTTTGATGAAACAGTAAATAAAAAAAGGAGAGCAAAGCTCTCCTTTTTTTTAATCCTCACGAATACTCAGCAAGAGGAAGTTTACCAGAACCTGCGCAACCTCTGCGCGGGTGGCGCCGCCCTTGGGATCCAGCTTACCGCCGCCCTTGCCGCTAAAGAGGCCGTTATCGCAGCACCAGGTCATCGCATCCTCAGCCCAAGAAGAAATTTTATCGGCATCATTGAAGCTGCCCAAAACCTCGGGGGCCGGCGCTGCGGTTACATCTCCGCCATTGGTCTTAACATAGTTCCAAAGGATCGTTGCCAGCTGCTCGCGGGTTATGATATCGTTGGGCGCGAAGGTGGTGGCATTATATCCGGAAATATAGCCCTTTTCCTTCGCCCAATCCACCGCATCGGCATACCAGGCATCCGATGCCACATCCGCGAAATTGGCGCTTTGCGTTGCAGCAGGCTTACCATGAATACTCCAGAGCGTGGTTACCAGCATCGCGCGGGTCATCTTTCGCGCGGGGCTGAAGGTGCCGTTGCCATTGCCGACCATCAACCCATTCTCTATGGCGAAATCCACTGCCTGATGATACCATTGATCGGGATCCAGATCGGTATAAGCTGCGGAGGGGCAACCCTCTCCGCCCTTGCAAGGGCCTTCCGTAACCTTCAGAAGAATGACCGATTTGCCATTCTCAAAGGGAAGATAGATCCGATAATTACCAACCTTCAGCGTATTCAGATATTCCGCCTTCAGGGTAATTTTAATCTCATTGGCACGCTCGCCTTCGGCGGGGATAACAATCCCTGCAGAATTCAGCGCGCGGGGTTCTTCATCCGACTCCATGCATTGAATTGACGGAGTCGCATCCGCCGAGGCATAAAGATCCGCCCCCGCCGCATCGGTTTTCAGGGTAAATTCCAGATCCTCTTCCAAACTGCCCTCGCCAAAGCTCTTATCATAGAGCTTTCTTTCGGCAGGATTATAATCGGTACCTACTACCGCAGGGCCGTTGGTGATAAAGAAATTGAAGGTGGGATTTCCCAGAATACGGCTTCTCATCCAATATTTATAGGAATCCGGAACGCACATGAAATCATCCTCTTCGCCGTATTTCGGCTCCACATCAATGGAATCCAGAAAATAAACAGAAACCTCCTCCAGCGGAAGAATGGAAACATTCCAATTTTCTGTTGCACCGATCGTCTCACCATGGTCATACTTCATTCGGCCTCCGGCGCGATATTTCATACCATTGATATAATACTGCGCCGTTGCATCGCTAAGGCCATAGGCTTCTTTGGTATCGGCTTCGATAAAGAAATTCAAAGTTCTGCCATCGAAAAAGATCCGATCAACTTTTTCAAGTCCATAATCCATCTGAATCCGCTGGCTCACCAGCGAATCGGCCGTATAAAGCTTAAACATCGGATACTCTTCACCGTTAAAAAGCTCCAGCGTTAAGGCGGAATCCTCATCCAAGCGCATCGGCATAGGATTCTCTTCCGCTTTCTTAATGTTGGCCGAAGAGAGGGCCAATGCAGCCGGAATCAAGCTCAATATCAGAGCTGCCGCAACAACCGCTGCAATAATTTTGGTAGAACATTTCATAAATAAAAGCACCTCACTTTCTTATTGGTAATTTAATTTTATCATACCTCTGTTCATCATTGCAACAAAAATTTATTGACGCTTTTTTCATTTTTTGATATACTCGGCTTATGAAAGATTTATTCCATAAAAAATCGCATAAATTCACTCTCCGCCTGCTTTGTCTTTCGGCAGCAGCCGTTGTTTTGCTGGCAGCATTGGGGGTATTTTGCTGCCATCGGGCAGTTGAAAATACCGAATACCCCTTCTATTGGCAAGGCCGTCTTCAGGAAACCGGAGGCGGCTATGCCTGCATTCTGGTCCCCGGTGCAGCTGTCAACGGCGGCAAGCCGGGAGCGCATCTGCAGGATCGGCTGGATACAGCGGCAGCGCTTTATAAGGCCGGCGCTGCCGATACCCTCCTTTTGAGCGGCGGCTATAATCAGGAGCAGCAGCTTTGGGAGAGCAGAGTGATGATGGTTTATCTGGAAAATTGCGGCATTCCCCGCTCGGCGATGCTGCTGGATGATTACGGCGATGATACCGCCGAAAGCCTGCGGCGCGCCAAGGCGCTGGTCGGCGATGGAAAAGTGCTGCTCTGCACCCAATCCCTCTATGCTCCCCGCGCCGCCTATCTTGCCCAAAAAATCGGGCTGGAGCTGGCGGTTGCCGATAGCGATATTCATATTTATACCGTTGGCATCGGCAAGGCGCAGCTGCGGGAGACTGCCGCCGCTGCCAAGGCCGTTTGGGACGGCGCTTTCCGCAAGAAATGCCGCTACTCCCTTGAAGCCTATCCCATGAAGGGAGGCGATTCGGTTGCGTAAGCTGTTTCTTTGGTTCTTGCTCCTCTCCCTGCTGCTGCAAGCAGGCTGCAGCAAGGCGGCGCCCAAAACCTATAAGGATCCTTATAATCCTGCGGCGGCGGTTGCCTATTCCTATCAATATGCCACCACCCGCAACCCCGATTACGCCAATTTTCAAACCAACTGCACCAATTATATCTCCCAAGCATTGGTGGCGGGCGGCAAAGAGATGGATGCGCCCATCGCACCAAAGAAGGATGTTCGCATCACCTACCATGATCAAAAGGATCAATGGTTCTCCGCCTATATCGAAACCGAGCCCGCCCGCTGGCGGGAATTCAGCGTCAGCACCCCCTTCTGCCGTACTCCGGATTTTGTTCGCTATTGGACCCGAACCCGCGGAATGGCGCTGAACCAATATGCCAATAACGTTTCCGGCCTGCGGGAGCTTTATCGTCAAGCAGAGCCCGGCGATATTATCGTGCTCTATAATCCAAAGGGTGAGATTGTGCATCTCTGCCTTCTGGCTGTTAAGAAAGAGCTGCGCCTGCTGGTCAATGCCAACACCAATGATTATTACGAGCGCAATATTATGGAGATTTCCCCCATTACCTACCCCCGCATCGGGCTATTAGAGATGGAATAAAAAAGGAGAAGCAAGGGAGACGCTTCGTAAAGAAGTGTTCTCCCTTATTTATTTTTTATATAAAAATTGACACTTTCTATTTGAAAGTGTCATAGTGGGTTACGCACTTTCAAAATGTGCGTAACGGGAGTACATATTTTAAAATTAACCTATCTCAAAAATAAGAATATTAAGTGATATTGTGAGACAGGTCTCACAGTGATATTCTTTAGAATACCTCGCCTTTGGCGAGATATTTCTAAAGAGTGATATTGAAACTTGCAGTTTCAGTGATATTATATTCGCCCCCAAAACTCGCGAAGCGAATATAACTTGGGCATAGCCCAAATATAACTGCGAAGCAATATCACTCGCCGCCCGCGAATATAACTGTGGCACCTTCCTTACGGAGGGTGCCACAATGCTTCTCCTTTTTTAAAGTTCGCTTTTCCACCTCTCATTATGCCATTGAATGAGATTTTTATCATTCTTGATCACCCGAACCGCCTCGGCCAATCGCTCGGCCTCCAGCCGCAGGGCCGCCTGCCCAATCCGCTCATTGCAGCCGATGGCATCATCGCTATCAATCCAATCGGGAAAATTAAGCTCCCAGCCGTTATCGCGCAGCTGGATGCCTGCCCCCTTATAAATGCCGGTTTGATTGCGGCTTTTGCCCGAGGCAAGCCCCAGCCGCTCCATATGAACCGCTTCGGGCGCAAGCCCTTGCAAATAGGCGGTTTCGCTATATCCGCAATGGCCGTCCTTGGGCTTTTGGTCGGCGATTTCGGCAATCAGCCGCTCATCCTCGGCGGTCAGCATCTCAAAGCAGCCGCTTCCCCGCTCCCGCAGCGCCTTTGCCAGCCGCTCCATGATCCCACATTTGATATTGCAATTCACCAATATGTAGTTATGGGGGCGGTTTTCAATTTTTCTCAAGAAGGCAGTCAGCCAAGGTACATTCCCGCCATGGCCGTTATAAATAATGATCTTTTTATAGCCGTTGCGGGCGATTTCGCAGCAAAGCCGCTCCAAAAGCTCCATTTCCAGCTCCAGCGGTAAAACAATGTTGCCCGCAGGCGCGGTAGCGCCTGCATTGCCGAGATCTCCGAAGGTAAAATCAGGAAAAACGCAAGCAGTTTCCAGCTGCGATGCCTGATAAGCGATTTGGCTTGCCTGCAAAATATCGGTACCCAGCGGAAGATGCAGGCCATGCTTTTCAACGCAGCCCATCGGAATAATGCAGGTGTCCTTCGCCTCCGCCCTTAGCACGGGGAATTCCTCGCTTGTTACATATAACCAGCGTGTTTCCATTTGATACTCCTTTTTTAAAAAGCCGCCCTAAGGCGGCTTTTTTTAATGTTTTTTGGCGATCTCGCCTTGCTTTTTATAGATATGGCCCGCGTCAACAACTCCTCTTACCGAGGAAAGGGGATAAACATTGCTGTTGCGGCCGATAATCGCGCCGGGATTTAAAACGCTCCCGCAGCCGATCTCGGCAAAATCACCAAGGATCGCGCCGAATTTCTTCAGCCCTGTTTCCAGCGCGCCCTCGGCGGTCTTTACCGCAACAAGGCTTTTATCGCTTTTGACATTCGAGGTGATGGAGCCTGCGCCCATATGGGCCTTATAGCCCAATATAGAATCGCCTACATAATTATAATGCGGCACCTGCACCCCATCGAAAAGAACAACATTTTTCAGCTCGGTAGAATTTCCGACCACCGCCCCGCTGCCGACCAACGCATTGCCGCGGATAAAGGCGCAATGGCGGATCTCCGCATCGGCGCAGATAATAACCCGCTCCCCCAAAAAGGCAGAGGGGGCAACCTTTGCGCTTTTATGGATCCATACGGTTTCGGCGGGATGCTCATATTCCTCCGCCGAAAGCTGCGCGCCCAGCGCGCAGATAAAATTGCCGATTTCGCCCAGCGCCTGCCAGGGATATTCCGCATCCTCCAGCAGCGGGCGGGCAAGGGTATGGCTCAGATCCAATAATGCCTTGGTTTTTAATTGATTCATTTCTGCTCATCCTCCACAAGCTTTCGGCCCATCAAAACGCCCATAACAGATGCCATCATCAGGCCGCGGGTCCAGCCGCTGGAATCGCCGAGGCAATGCAAGCCCTCAACGCTGGTATTGAAATCCGTATCCATCGTTACCCGATTGCTGTAGAATTTCAGCTCGGGGGAATAGAGCAGCGTTTCGGTAGAGGCAAAGCCGGGAACAACATGGTCCAGCGCCTGAATAAAATTAATAATGTTCATCATTGCCCGATAGGGAATGGCGGCGGTAATATCGCCCGCCACCGCATCGGGAAGGGTAGGCTTCAGATTGGAGCGGGCAAGCTCCTTATCCCAAGTACGCTTTCCATCCAGAATATCCCCAAACCGCTGCACCAGAATATGGCCGTTGGCCAGCATATTGGAAAGCTCGCCTACCTTTTGAGCATAGGCAATGGGCTGATTAAAGGGAATATTGAAATTATGGGAAACCAAAATGGCAAGGTTGGTATTATTGCTCTTTAATTCCTTATAGGAATGGCCGTTGACCACCGCCAGATCATTATCATAATTCTCTTGGCTGACAAAGCCGCCGGGGTTTTGGCAGAAGGTGCGCACCTTATTCTTAAAGGGCTGGGGATAACCCACCAATTTGGACTCATAC
>JAZQDS010000091.1:0-9819 GCA_045546895.1 Eubacteriales bacterium
GCGAGGTAAGAGCTCACCACGTCCTATGGCGACATAGGGGGTCTGTAAACCCTATTCGATGCAACACCGATAAAGGCGAGGGCGGCCCGCCCGTTTGAGCCTTGAAAGCGTGGCTTGAGGCATTCAGCAATGGATGTCCCAGATAGATGACTGTTCTCGACAGAACTCGGCTTACAGGCCCGCTCATAGCCCAAAGAAACAAAAATGCTGAAGCATCTGCTTCAGCATTTTATTTTATAATTTTTCAGCCATCTCCATAACAAGGCGCTCCGTTTTCTCCCAGCCAAGGCATGGATCTGTAAAAGACTTGCCAAAGCAATACTCATTCATTTTCTGGGCGCCGTCTTCAAGATAGCTTTCGATCATAACCCCTTTAACAAAGCCCCGCAGATCCTTATTCTTGCGGCAGCTATATAGGATATCATCAACAATTCTGATTTGCTCCAGATAATTCTTTCCCGAATTGGCATGATTGCAATCCACTAAAACCGCAGGATTCTTCAAATCGCTCTTTGCAAACAGTGAATAAAGTTCTTCCAAATTCTCATAGTGATAATTGGGGCGGCTATTGCCAAATCCATCCTGATAGCCTCTTAAAATCGCATGGGCATAGGGATTACCGTTGCTTTCCACCTCCCAGCCGCGATATAAGAATGTATGACGATGCTGCGCTGCTGTAACGGAGTTCATCATAATCGAAAGATCTCCCGTTGTTGGATTCTTCATCCCTGCAGGCACTTCCAATCCGCTCGCAACAAGGCGATGCTGCTGATTTTCCACCGATCTGGCTCCGATTGCAACATAAGAAAGAAGATCCGAAAGATACCGATAGTTCTCGGGATAAAGCATTTCATCGGCGCAGCTAAAGCCGTAGTCTGCCAGAGCGCTCATATGAATATCACGAATAGCAATAATTCCCTTCAGCATATCCGGCTTGGCGTGAGGATCCGGCTGATGAAGCATCCCCTTATAACCATCGCCGGTGGTGCGAGGTTTATTGGTATATACCCGCGGGATAATCATAATCTTATCCTTTACCTTTTCATCCAGCAGACGCAAACGGCGCAGATATTCCATCACCGGCTCCTTGCTATCCGCGGAGCAGGGTCCTATTACCAGCAAAAACCTATCGCTTTCCCCGCGAAAAATTGCAGCAATTTCCTCATCTCTTGCCGCTTTATCAGCCATCATTTTTTCTGTAAGAGGATATTCCGCTTTAATCTCTTTCGGAATAGGAAGTTTTCTTAAAAAATTCATAGTTTTACCTCATTGATCAAAATACCGACGACGCTCGGTAGAGAGCCGCATCATTTGGCGCATCTCTTCTGTATTTCCTTCTTCCAAGCAAGTTTTCAACGTTGAAAACTTCTCAATAAATATGTCCATCTGCTCTAAAAGCGCCTCTTTATTGAGCAGGAACAGCTCGCTCCACATCGCATCATTAATCCGCGCAATACGAGTAAGATCACGAAAAGAATCGCCGGTGAAGGCAACCAAATTTTCATGATCATGGCAACACATCAGCGAAACAGCAATGCAATGGGTCAGCTGGGATAAGAAGGCAATCATTTCATCATGTTCCTGCGGCGAAAGCCTTGAAACGCTTTTAAAACCAAGCTCTCTTCCCAATTCTTCGCAAAGTTCAATCGCTTTTTCTGTATTTTTTTCGGTTGGAACAACAATATAGTTTGCCCCCTCGAAAATGCGATCATCGCTATTCTCTACCCCGTATACCTCTTTTCCCGCCATCGGGTGGGCTGAAATAAACTCAACATCCTCCCGAAGCATCCGCTGAATTCTTTCAACAATCGCACCTTTTACGCCGGTAACATCGGTCAATACCGTACCTGCCTTAAAAAGATGCTGATACTTTTCAATCCATTCAACAAAAACATGAGGATAGAGCGCAAAGATTATCAGCTCCGCCTTTTCCAGCATCTCTCGGGATACTTCAACCGAGCCATAATCAATGATATGATTTTCAATTGCATAATCAATTGAGCTTTGCTCAAGGGTTATCGCCTCAATATGATAACCTTTTTTCTTTAGTGCCTTTGCATAGCTTCCGCCCAGCAGGCCAAGACCAACAATTAAAATATTCGTTTCTTTATTTTTATTTAAGCTCAAAATAATCAACCTCTATTCCCAATTGAGCCAGCCTGCCAAAAAAATCGGGCAGGCTTTTATTTACCGCTTCTGTTCCTTCAATGCACCCGCCGACATAGCTAAGCAACACCGCCATCGACATAACAATCCGATGATCATTATGTCCGCAGATAATTTCCTCGGGTTTCCGCAAAGAATTCTCTATAATTTCAATAGAATTTTCTTCCAAGATTACTTCAACGCCGCATTTTTTTAATTCGGCCGCCATTGCTGCGCCGCGATCACTTTCCTTAATTTTAAGCCGAGCCGTATCGGTCAACTTTGCACCGTTCAGCGCAGCAGCCATAACCATCAAAATCGGAGCAAGATCAGGGCAATCCGCAATGGAAAGGGTCGGCTTTCCTGCCTTCAATTGCGCAAAATAATCGGCATAAACCCGATCACCCTGCTTGGAATCAGGGTCCAATCCGCAAAGCTGAACATCGCCGCCCAAAAGATTTAAGGCATCAAAAAATGCAGCATTGGAATAATCCCCCTCTACCTGCAGCTCGCAGCCATGGCCGCAAAGCCCGCCTACAACAACGATGGTATTTTCGCTATCCCACGACACCTCAAATCCAAATTGATTCAAGGCCGAAATGGTCAAATCAATATATGAGCGGCTTTCTATCTTTCCTTCAATAATAATGCGGCTACTTTGTGCCAAACGCACCAAACCAAACATCAGCCCGCTGATAAATTGGCTGCTGACACTGCCGTCAATATGGTATTCTCCACTCCTTAAGCAACCCGATAAAAATACTGCGCCATCGCCATATTGCAGCGAAAAACCATGCTCCGCGCCAAGCTTTTCATAAACATTCAACGGGCGCTCCAGCAGGCGCTTACTTCCCAACAATACCGCATCATGATCGGCAGTCAAGCATAGAGGAATCATAAACCGCAAGGTGCTTCCGCTTTCGCCGCAATTCAGCGGCTGGATCGGCATCCATTCGGCACCTCCCCAGATTGTCACAATATTTCCGCTCACATAGAGATCAACCCCAAGCGCCCGCAAGCAATCAAGCGTTGCCTGAATATCATTCGATAAATCTACACCGCGAATGATGCTTTGCCCCTCCGCCAAGGCGGCCGCAATAAGATACCGATGCGCCATGCTTTTAGAGGGCGGGGCCTGAACCGCTCCTTTTGCAGCCCCGGCTTTAATTTCAAGCTTCATAATATTCCTCCGCCAAATAGTCGATTGCCTCAAGATATCCATTTGTGCCATGCCCGCAGATGGTTTTTACGCAGGCTGCGCGAATATAGCTGACCTGCCGAAATTCCTCGCGCTTTGAAACATCCGAAATATGCACTTCAACACATGGCAAGGAAATTGCCTTTACAGCATCAAGGATCGCAACGCTGGTATGCGTATAAGCGGCAGGATTGATAACAATCCCATCTACCGTACCGAAAGCGCCTTGTATTGCGTCCACAAGAGCTCCCTCATGGTTGGATTGATAAAAATCAACTTCTATCCCCTTTTTTTCGCAATGGGCCTTGATTTTTTCAAGAAGAGATTGATAGGTTTCGCCCCCATAAATTTCAGGCTCGCGAATGCCAAGCATATTTAAATTGGGACCATTGATCACAAGAATTTTCATTTTTCCATTTCCTCAATAATGATTTTACAACTTCTCTCCGCATTATCGGCCGGAGAAATAATAGAATCAGCAACTTTGCAATAGCGCGGATAGCGCGCATCATAAATCTGCGTTAAGCGTTCCTTCGAATTAGAAAGCGGGCGATCCGATGTAATTGCCAAATCCTCAAAGGGGCGATCCAAAAAGAATAAACGCCCGTTTCTTTTCAAATTCCAAATATTCTCATCCCGCAGGACCAAGCCGCCGCCGCTTGCAACAATGCAACCGTTTTGCGCGGCAACCGCATCCCGAACAATCTTTGCCTCTATTTGCCGAAAAGCCTCTTCCCCATCCTCTTGGATGATTTCTCCCGGCCTGCGGCCGCAGGACTCAAAAATCAGCTCGTCTGTATCCATAAAAGGGCGATGCAACTTCTCGGAAAGCAGCCTCCCAACTGTTGTTTTTCCGCAGCCGGGCATTCCGATCAAAACAACATTTTCTTTATCCGCCTTGATCTTTTGATAAACCTGCTCTATTTTTTCCTGCGGAAGCTTGATATCCAAAAACAATTCAACTGCATAAGCCGCCTGCGCAACCAGCATATAAAGCCCGCCAAGAGCAGGAATTCCCCTTGCCTGCGCTTGCATAACAAGCTCCGAACGCAAGGGATTATATACCGCATCGATTACGCCTTCTACCTTTTCAAAAGAAGAAAGATCAAGCGGCGCCGCATAAATAGAGGGAAACATCCCGCAGGGCGTTGTATTAATAATAATCTGCGCATCGGAATGCTCTGCATAGGCTTGCTCATAGGAAATCCCTTTGGCCCCACCGCGGGAAACAATAAGAATTTCTGCTGCGCCAAGCGAAGATGCAACCGCGTAAGCTGTTTGCGCAGTTCCGCCGCTGCCCAAAATCAATACTTTTCTGCCCTTAAAATCAATTTCAAGACGATAAATGAGCGCGCGCATTCCGAAAAAATCAGTATTATATCCTTTTAAAACTCCATCCTTATGAACGATTGTATTCACCGCACCAATGGCTTTTGCTTGCGGGCTGATCCAATCCAGATGAGGAATCACTGTCTTTTTATAAGGAATTGTTACATTAATTGCTTGGAATTCCTTTTGCTGCATAAATGGACCGACTTGATCCGGCTGCAATTCCAGCAATTCATACGAATAATCTGCCAGCAATCGATGAATTTCTTTTGAAAAGCTATGGGAAAGCTTTTCGCCGATACACCCGTAGGTCATTCTTTTCCTCCTAAATAATCTTCGCCAAAGCGCTCACTGAGCAGATCCGCAACAACAATCGCGCAAAGGCTATCCATAACGACCGCCGCACGATGCACAATGCAGGGATCATGCCGCCCTTCCAATTGCAGAGTGGCATTTTCCCCTTTCATAAAATCAACGGTTTCTTGCGTCCGATAGATAGAAGGGGTCGGCTTAATAACGGTTTGCATCAATACCGGCATACCGTTGGTAATTCCCCCGTTAATACCGCCGTTGCTGTTTTTGGAGGTAACAATTTTGCCATCATCTATGAAATAGGGGTCGTGCGCTTCGCTCCCCCGCTGATCGGCCAGCGCAAATCCTGCGCCGAAGGAAATGCCTTTCACCGCAGGGATGCTGAACGCCGCATGGGAAAGCAAGCTCTCAACGCTATCAAACCAAGGTTCGCCCAAGCCTGCAGGCAGGCCAATAATTGCGGTTTCCAATACCCCGCCAACACTATCGCCCTCTGCAGAAGCGGCTGTAATTGCTGCCTTCATTTTTTCTTCGGCTTCCAAAGAAAAAACAGGAAAGGCAGAATTCTCGATCAGCTTCCGATCCGCCTCAAAATTTTCGAACAATCGATCCTCTACTCCGCCGCATTTATAAATGTGGCTGGCAATATGAACACCTTTCTGAGCCAGCGCAGGCATCAGGATTGCTCCTGCAGCAACCAACCCTGCGGTAACGCGACCGCTGAAATGACCCCCACCGCGATAATCCTCAAAACCATGATATTTGCAATATGCGGTATAATCCGCATGGCCCGGCCGCGCAAGGCTGCGTGTTGCCGCATAATCCTTGGATTTTTGCGATTGATTCGGAATTAAAATCGTTAGGGGTGTTCCGGTAGTATAACCATTAAAAACGCCGCTTAACAGCCGGAAATCGTCTTGCTCGCGGCGGGCAGTAGAATGAGCGCCTGCCGGACGACGCTTGGTGAGTTGAGCGGCAATAAATGCCTCATCAACCGGCATTCCGGGCGCAAGACCATCCAAAACAACCCCAACACCTGCCCCATGGCTTTCGCCAAAGATGGTAACAGTTACCCGATTTCCAAAGGTATTTTTCATTGAAGCTCCGCCTCCATTCGCCGTTTCAGATCAACAACGGTATATTTTTGAAACTCAAATTGCCCGATTTCCGGCAAATAAACAACTGTTATATCCTTGCAGGAAACCTTTTTATCCATTTCAATGGCGGCAAGGATCTGCGCTCGATCATATTCGCAGGAGCAGGGCAGATCAAATCGCTTCAAAAGCGCTTCAATCCGCGCCCGCGCTTGGGGCGCTGCCATTGCAAGCATCCCCAAGCCAACACATTCTCCATGATAATACCCTTCCAGACCGGCAACGCTCTCGATCGCATGGCCGATGGTATGGCCGAAATTCAAAACACGGCGCAGGCCGGTTTCCTTTTCATCCTGCTCAACAACATCTTTTTTAATGGTAAGCGCACCATGAATCATTCGCTCAATATCCTCAAGGGGCTCTCCTTCTTCCAACCATTCAAAGAGTGCAGCATCGCTGGTGGCTGCCATTTTGATAACCTCGGCAAGACCATTGGAAATCTGGCGCGGAGCCAGCGTGCTTAAAACATCGGGGTCAATCAAAACCCCTTTGGGCTGATAAAAAGCGCCAACAATATTTTTATAGCCCTTAAAATCAATCGCAACCTTTCCACCGATGGAGGAATCCACCTGCGCCAGCAGGGTTGTTGGCACATTATAAAAATCGATCCCCCGCATATAGGAAGCCGCAGCAAAGCCTGCCATATCGCCGCAGACACCGCCGCCAACCGCAACAACGCAATCCTTGCGCGAAAAGCGCTCCTCCACCAAGCGAGCAAGAATAGCCTGATAGGTTTCCATATTCTTATGGCTTTCGCCCTGCTCAAAAATCTCAATATAGGGTGATTGGGCCGCGGAAGCAACCGCTTTTGCATATTGCTCGGGTACACCGCTATCGGTAACGATCAAAACCTTGCGATTCAGATTAAAATATTCGCCGATCCTTCCAAGCGCGCCGCGCTCGATCCGAATATCATAGCTATTTACACCTAAATTCATCGAAAGTATCATTTTCTTACCTCAATCAATGGAGCTTTTGCTCCTTTTCAAAGCTGCCAACAACCTTCAGGCTGCTGCAATGCTTTCCAAGCTCCTCCAGCATTTTTTGCCCCTCCGGACTATTGATATTTCCTTCGCCCTCGGCAAAAAAATAATATTCCCAGATCAAATCCTTGCTGGGCCTGCTTTTCAGCGCGCGGAGGTTGAATCCGCCCTCACCAATGGCGGATACCGCCTTACCCAGACCGCCCGCTTCATTCTTAACAGTAAAGTTCATAACAAAATAGCGATCACGCTGAGGATTGCGATTGGCGCAACGGGAAAATACCGCAAAACGGGTCGTATTAACGCTGCTTGCATTAATATTTTTATCCAAAACCTTTAAACCGTAAAGTTCGGCGGTTTCATCGCTGGCAATTGCTGCCAATTCGATTCGCCCTTCCTTGGCGACCTGCTTGGCTGCAAGGGCGGTATTCGGCGCCTCATGGGTCGCAAATTCATGCTCGCGGATATAGCCCGCGCATTGGCCCAAGCCCTGCGGATGGCTGATAACCTCGCGAACATCCTTTACCGATGCGCCCTCAAGCCCAATCAGATTCTGGATAATCTCCATATCATAAATGCCATTAATCGAAAGATCACCGAAAAAGGCAAGATCCATTACCTGAGTTACATCGCCGGCATAACTATTCTCAATCGGCAAAACAGCGCAATCACATTCCCCGCTGACTACCGCTTCATAAGCGGCTTTGAAATCCTTATAGGCAACGGTGGAACCATCGGGAAAAATCTTTCTTGCCGCAATATCAGCAAAGGCGCCCGGCACCCCGCTATATGCCACCAGCATTCCTTCCAAAATGCGATGCTGATAATTGCGGGAAAGGCTCATGTTATATCGCAAGAAGTTTACATAATATGATTTTAAAGCTTCATCCTGCATATATTCCGTATTCTTGCGGATAACCTCCTCTTCTCTCGCGGCATCCAAAATCGGCAGACCTTGCGCCTTTTTATAAGAAGCAACGGTCTCAACCGCCTTCATTCGCGATTCAAAGAGCTCCGCCATTTTTTGATCGATCTCATTAATTTTTTTACGCGCCTGTTCTAATTCGTTCATTTTTGGTAATCCTCATATAATTTCTCAAAAGCAGGGATTGCCCGCTCGATCTGCTCGGTTGTTACGCAATAAGCAATCCGAACATAGCCGGGGCAGCCGAAAGAATCGCTGGGCACCAAAAGCAGCTCATGCGTTTTGCCCTTTTCATAGAATGCATTGGCATCGGGCTCCAGCGCCTTCATAAAGAGGTAAAATGCACCATCAGGTGAAACAACCTCATAGCCAATTCGGGTTAATTCTTTTAAAAGCAGCTCGCGGTTTTTACGATAAATGCTGTAATCAGAGGTGGCATCAACACATTCCGCAACCGTAAATTGGAGCAAGCTGGGCGCGCATACAAAGCCCAGCGCTCTGCCCGCGCCGCATACTGCGGCAAAAACATCCTCGGCGTCCTGCATTTTGGGGGAAACGAGAATATAGCCGATCCGCTCGCCAGGCAACGATACCGCCTTACTAAAGGAATAGCAAACCAAGGTGTCATCATAATAATTCGGAATAAAGGGAACCTCCTCCCCATTCCATACCAATTTACGATAGGGTTCATCGGCAATCAAATAAATGGTATGGCCATATTCAGCCTCCTTGGCACGCAGCAATTCCGCAAGCTTTTGAATATCCGATTCAGGAATAATCACGCCGGTAGGATTATTGGGAGAATTAACAATCAACGCCTTAGTGTGGCAATTCAAGCTCTTTTCAAGAGCTTCAAAATCCAGCTGAAAATCGCTTTGGCGGCAAGGAACGGTTACCAACTTTGCGCCTGCATGCTCCGCAAAAACGCGGTATTCTGGGAAAAATGGCGAAAAAACGATTACTTCATCGCCGGGATTGGTAATCGCCGCCAAGGAGATGGTAAGAGAGGCGGCCGCGCCGCAGGTCATATATATTAAATCCCAGCGCGCGCCCGCATTAAATTCGCGGTTCACGGCATCTGCCAATTTACGGCGCACCTCGGGATCACCGGAGGCGGCGGTATAACCATGCAGCTGAACGGGATCACCCTCCCGCAAAAGCCTCATCATTACATCGGTCACCTGCTGCGGCGCCGCAACACTGGGGTTGCCAATGCTGAAATCAAAAACATTCTCCGCGCCGATCTCGGCCTTGCGGCGTTTGCTATATTCAAAAATCTCGCGAATTACAGAGCTCTTTTTGCCAAGCCCGAGCATTTTTTCCGAAAGGTTCATTTTTTAACATCCTCCTCAATATAAAAAGCCCGCCTCTTCTTGCTTAAAATAAGCATAGAGAATTGCGGGCTTTCTGTTTGCTGTATTTGCGCGCTCAATTGGCGCGAGAGGCAGGCAGAAAGTCCGTATTGCTAAAGTAAAATCGATTGAAATTTTTCAGCATTTTCCTGCTCCTCTCATAAATATTATAAATATTATAGACCTGCATTTTTTCTTTGTCAAGGTTTTTACTAATAAAATTACAAAAAACCTACCGCCGAAGCGGTAGGTTTTTTATGCATCAGGCGGAGCCTGAATCGGATTAAAGCTCGGAGAGTTTCTTCAGGGTTTCTCTCTTTTCGGTCGCAGCCTTTTCGCCGGCGCTGAAGAGGGCTTCAGCTCTTTCGGGGTTGGCGCGGCTCAGAGCATTATAACGAACCTCGTTCATCAAGAAATCACG
>JAZQDS010000092.1:0-6301 GCA_045546895.1 Eubacteriales bacterium
GTCATTTCTGTTCACTCTTAATATCCAGCATATTTCAACCTCTCTTTCTATTAGATAGGGGGCAACCAATTGCTGCCGATCTGACTCATATTTTCAAAAAACGAATGAATCTATATAAAAATTCTTGTTGTTTATCAAATCTTCACGAAGGATAAATTCCTTTTATCTTTCCAACAAATCTATATTAAATTCACTTTTTAAATCGCTTTTGCGGTTTATGCGGTTCACATTCGTTTTTTGTGAGTCTGCCTTATCTGTACATCGGTATCACCCTTTCTTGACTATAGAATACCATAGAATTTTTGTTTTTTCAATATGTAATGTTGAATAAAATTCACATTTTATATTTGTTGAGATTGGAGAAATTGAGTTGGTTTTGTACTTTTTTGTTGACATCGTGATTAATCTTTGCTATACTAAATTTGTTGGGTCGGCGATGTCGGTCCATTTTTTGATGTAAAAAATCCCCGCGCGTTGCTTTAAAACGCGCGGGGTTCTGATTTTGAATTTATCTCTTTTTCCCGCATTGAGAGCAGAAGAGATCGTTTTCACCAAAGGGATGGCCGCATTCGGGGCAGAATTTTGCCTTCGCCGGATTAGCTTTCGGCGGCTCGGGCTGATTTGCAGCTTCATCGGCGTTTACAATGGTGATATTAGGATTATCGATGGCATATCCCTCGTTGTGGCGCAGGGGCTTATTGCATTTGGGGCAATAAACAAATCCATCTGCAAACCAAGGGCGAAAATCCAAAATATTATCGGTATAATCTAATGTTGTTTGGCATTCGGGGCAGGTCTGCCGATAGGTTAGCCCACTATGCCATTCTGCTCTTTTAAAACCCATTCTGAATCCTTCCTTTCGAGATGATATCGAAATCATCATATCATATTATAATTCTATCGTCAATATTAAAGATACATTTTATTTTGAGATATAATATCCGGTTGTTGTTACCGTGGCCGCGAGATTTTCAAAATTATCAGTAATATCAATGCGATAACAGGCGGTGCTCTTTCCTTTTTTGATGCAGGCTGCTTTTGCAATCAGTTTTTCGCCCTTTGCAGCACCCAAAAAGGAAATATCGGAATGGAGAGAAACACATCCCATCTTTTCCCAATTGGCAGCAACGGCAAATGCAAAATCGGCCAACATAAAATAAGTTCCGCCCATTACTGCACCCATTGCATTGCGATGGGAATCTGTAATATTCAGGCTGCAGATGGCGCTATGGTCGCCGATTTCTTCAATGATTGCGCCATTCTCGGTGGCAAATCGGTCGCCTTCGAATATTTTTCTGACATCTTCCAGCGTTTTCGTATTGTCCATTTATGCAGCTGCTTCCTTTCGTTTTTGGAGTTTATGTTAAATTAAATTATATCATGCTTTCTTTTGTTTTTCAACGAAATAAATCCCTTATGGAATTTATTTCGTTGAAAAAGGCCTGTGCTTTGATTCAAAGCACACCCCTTTTTGTCTATGGGCTACAAAAAAGATATTTTTGGCTGTTTTGCGTATGAATTCCCACCCGCAAGGGTGGATTTAGTTGAAAAAAGCACCGACAAAGTCGATGCTTTTTTCTGGTGGAGCCGAGGGGAGTCGAACCCCTGTCCGAAAACCCATTCAGGCAACTTTCTACGCGTTTAGTTTATCTTTTGGAATTCCCGCATCCCACCGCCGATAAACAGGCTGAGAGAATTGGTAGCTTCATCATACATTTTCGGGGCAAAGCTTAGCCGAAAACGTTCACCACTAAAATGACACCCCTGAATGCGCCCGTGGTCCCTCGCATCGGGATGACGCCGCTTAATTAAGCAGCGTAAGCTAACTTATTGTTGTTAGTTATTTTTAAAGTTTACACATTTTAAGGTGGTTGTGTGCCACCACGCGCTTATCACCCTTCAAGATCCCCGTCGAAACCTTTACGGCCCCATATTCAGGGCGGCAAGCCGCCCATTATGGATAGGATTATTTCTTAAAGGCGAAATTTTCAAGGAAGGAAACGCTTTCGGCCATCCACCGGCGAGGCTTTTCTTCGAGCATTTCCGGGCGAGGAAGCCCTTCGGCTCTTGGGGCAGTTCGCTTATCGGAGAGCGCAAGACCATGGGGGCCTTGCGGATAAACATGAAGCTCAAAGGTGACCTTATGATCTGCCAGCGCTTTTGCCATCAGCAGGGAATTGCAAACATGAACCCCTTTATCGGTGGCGGTATGCCAGAGGAAGGTAGGGGGATAGCTTTCGGTAACCAAACGATCGGTCGAAACGGAATCCCATACCCCTTGAGGCTCATCGGCGCCCATCAGATTGGAAAAGGAACCGCTATGGCGATAGGCAGGATCGCTGGTAATAACAGGATAACCGAGAATTACCGCATTTGGCTTGCAGCATTCGCAATTGCCAAAAGCCTTTGATGCAATATCGGAATTCCAAAAAGCACCAATCGTTGCGGAAAAATGTCCGCCGGCGGAAAAACCGCAAACGGCGATCTTATCGGGATCGATTTTCCATTCCTGCGCATGTTCGCGAACGGTTTTGATGGCGCAAAGGCCTTCAAGAAGATCGCGGGGATGGGCGGCGGAAATATTGGTGGAATAATAAAGAACAAAAGCCGCCATACCCTGCGCAACATATTGCATTGCGATCGGCTCAGCCTCTCGATCGGCAAGACCGTGATATGCGCCGCCGGGGCAAACGATAACTGCAGGACGAAGATCATTTTCTAAATATCCATCGCTATACGGGAGCAGACAGGTCATATATGCCTGATGGCCGCTGCCTAATTCCAGCCCTTCATAATCAAGCTCTAATTTAAGATCAAATACATTCATTTTAAATTCTCCTTATTGGTTGCGCGCTTTTAAGCGCACTTCCATTTCTCTGCTTGCTTCTTTTTTTGCAATAGTTTCGCGTTTGTCATAGTTCTTTTTACCGCGGCAAAGCCCCAACTCTACTTTTAGCTTTGCACCATTGAAATATAGGGAGAGGGGGATCAGGGTAAGACCGTCTTGCTTGGTTTTACCAAAGAGTGTCATGATCTCTCGTTTATGAAGCAGCAGTTTGCGCAGGCGCAGCGGATCGCGATTAAAGATATTCCCTTTTTCATAGGGAGAAATATGCATCCCGCGCACAAATAATTCTCCTTCATTAAATTCGCAGTAACTATCCTTTAAATTAACATTTCCTTGGCGGATGGATTTTATTTCTGTGCCATATAAAACAATCCCCGCTTCATAGGTGGAAAGAATAAAATAATCGAAGGACGCTTTTTTATTGCGCGCAACGTATTTTTTCTCTGCCGGCTTCATTAAAACGCCCTCCTTATAATACTTCTTTATCAATTATGATAACACATTTAAGAAAAAAGTAAAGGATTTTTGTGAAAGTTTTATTTGCCAAAATTCGCAAAATGGTGTATAATTATGGTAGTTGTTGGCAAAAAGGTTTAGCAGTGGATTTATTCCGGAAAGGTCAGGTAAAAAATGTTTAAGGTCGGGGATCGGATTGTTTATCCGATGCACGGTGCAGGTTTTATAGAAGCGATCGTTAAAAAGGTGATCGGAGGCATTGAGCGTGAGTATTATGAGCTTTCAATGATCGGCGCAAATATTCGTTTGAGCATTCCTGTTGAGAATAACGGGGCCATTCGGCTGCGCAGCCTAATTGATAAGGCGGAAGCTGAGCGGGTTTTGGCGCATTTTCGATCTGCTGAAATTGATATGTCCGTTCCTTGGGGCAGGCGATATAAAGAGAATGTTGACCGCATGAAAAGCGGCAACCCTTTTGAAACTGCAGAGGTTCTAAAGACCTTAATGCTGCGCGATAAAAATGTTGGTCTTTCTACCGGCGATCGGCAGGTAATTGTTATGGCGCGCCAGATCTTATGCTCAGAGCTTTCCATTGCGCTGGAGCGCGATCGGGAAGATATATTATATGAATTTCAAGCAATGCTTGAAGCGTAATTCGGAGGTTGATATGGCAGCAAAGAAAACTGCGGCAATTTTAGTTTGCGCGGGTTCCGGCGCAAGAATGAAAGGAAGCTGTTCGGATAAGCTTTTGCTGGAAGTGGCGGGAAAGCCTGTTGCTGCCCATGCAATCGCCGCCTTTGATCAGGCGGAAGGAATTGATGCTATCATTATTGTTACCCGCGCGGAATGCTTGGATATTTATCGCTCATTTAAAGAGAAATATCAGCTAAAAAAGGAAGTAATTGTTGTGCTCGGTGGTGCAACGCGAAAGGAATCGGTATTAAACGGGGTTCGAGCAGCAGGTGATCAATATGAATTTGTTGCCATTGCGGATGGTGCTCGCCCTCTGATCCGCCCCGCTGAAATCCGCCAGACCCTTGAGGCTGCTTGGGAAAGCGGCGCGGCTGCGCTCGGTGCTCCGATTACCGATACGGTAAAAGAGATTGAGGATCATCAAATTTGCCGCACCATCCCGCGCGATCGCCTGATCGGAATTCAAACGCCTCAGATTTTTTGCCGAAGCGAATATCTTTTGCTGGCAGAGCAAGCCTTGGCTGAGCAGATTGAATTTACCGATGATGCTTCAATTTATGAATATTACAACCGCCCTGTTACCTATGTTGCAGGTCGGCGGGATAATTGGAAGATAACAACATCGGAGGATATTACGATTCTTCAGGCTTTGATGGAGGGGAGATAATGCGAATTGGGCATGGCTACGATGTGCATCGGTTGGTTGAAGGGCGCTTGCTGATTCTTGGCGGGGTAGAGGTTCCTTTTGAAAAGGGGCTTTTGGGCCATTCCGATGCGGATGTTTTAATTCACGCATTGATGGATGCGATGCTTGGCGCTGCTTCCTTAGGCGATATCGGGCGTCATTTTCCCGATAGCGATCCTCGTTATAAAGGAATCAGCAGCTTGGAGCTGCTGAAATGCGTTTCTGCGCTTTTGCAAGAAAAAGGATATCGGTTGGTTAATGCAGATATTACTTTGATCGCGCAACAGCCAAAGGTTGGCGGCTATCTGCCGCAGATGATTGAAAATCTGGCAGGCATTATCGGCTGCGATCAGCATCAGCTGAATATTAAAGCAACAACTGAGGAAAAGCTCGGCTTTACCGGCAGTGGGGAAGGCATGGCTTGCCATGCAGTGTGTCTATTAGAAGAATATGATTAAAATAAAAACAGCGGATTTCAATTCATTTATTTGCTTTGATCTTGAAACGACCGGCCTGCATCGTGATGCCAAAATCATCGAAATCGGTGCGGTAAAGATTAAAGACGGCTATTTGGTATCGCGCTTTTCTACGCTTGTTGATCCGCAGATTGTTGTTGATCCGTTGGTAACGCAGATAACGGGAATAACAAACGAAATGTTGGAGGGGAAGCCGTCAATTGATCAGCTGATCCCCTCCTTTTTTAATTTTACGGAAGGCCTGCCGCTGGTGGCGCATAATGCGGGCTTTGATCGGCGCTATATTGAGCGCGATGCGGAAAGCCTTGGATATCATTTTGATCAGCCAATCTTTGACACGCTGCAATTTGCACGTAAGGTTTTGCCCGGTCTTAAATCATATAAGCTTACAGCCTTGACGGCTCTTTTGGGGATTCCTCATTCCGAGGCGCATCGCGCTGCCAGCGATGCAGAAGCGACCGCGCGCCTTTATTTTTATTTAAAAAACAGAAGGGGGAATGAATAATGCCGTTCTCATTACCACCGATCGGAAAAGAAGCAATTTCACTTCCGCATTTTCCCAGCAGGTTGATTGCTTTAATCTTTCGTGCCTATGAATATATTCCTGCCGCTAAAATTGCAGCCTTGCTGGGGGCGAAAACCGATGATATTCATCAGGCTGCGCAAGAAATGGGAATTCCCTTTGCTGAAAGGGATACGATTTGGCTTGAAAAAGGGTATATAACGATTATTCGCCGCCTTTGGCATTTATTACCCTATGAACAGCTTTTAGAGTTGCTGGAGCTAAATGCTGATGCTTTGGCTGTTATTCTGCGGGATGAGGATTTTTTGGATATAAAATTAGGGGAGAAACCCTTATGCGAGCCGATCCATTGGCATCCTTTTACCGAGGAAGAACGCAGCGGTATGGCTAAAATTAAAAAAGCGATGGAACCTCTACAGTTTAACGGTGTAAAGCCGTTCGACTTTACATATAATTTTCCTAAAATTTGTTTTGAAGGGGAGGAAATCTTCGAAACAAGGTTGATTTATGCCTTCTCCGGGCTTTATCAAAATGCTTTTGAGGTTGATAGCGAGATTTATTGCCCTGATGCCATGCTTGAGGCGTATCAAAAATCCGGCATTAACGGTGTTTGGGCGCCT
>JAZQDS010000093.1:0-27446 GCA_045546895.1 Eubacteriales bacterium
GTTGCAACCAAGGTACCGCGATCACCGCAAATTTTGATCAGATGCTCATTATAAGCATCCGCAGGATTGATCTCAATATCCATCAGCGGCTTATCGGGGTGGCGCAGTATAATGCGCGCATAATCCTCCGCATCGCCGGAGGTATTGACTGAGCGCATCTCCGCAAAAACCTGAGGCATCTCCTCTAAATCCATCAGCTCCAAGGCAAGCCCGATCGGATGAGGCCCCTTATTCAAAAGGCCGCCGCCAAGGCATTTACGGGCGCATTGCCAATCCCAGCGGCGGGAATACTCCGAAAAGCAAAAATGGATCTGAGCAATCTTTCCAAGCACCCCGCTATTCAAAACCTCAAAGGTTTTCTTAACATACGGCGCAAAGCGGTATTGCTGGAAAACCGTAAACATTACACCCTTTTCCTCTGCCTTGCGGATCATCTCTTCCGCCTCGGCGGGATCGCTGCAGATCGGCTTTTCCAAAAGAACATTCATGCCGTGCTCCAGCAGCTCCATCGTTGTTGCATAATGAAGATGCGAAGGGGTAGTATTTACAACAAAATCGATATCTTTGCGGCCGAAAAGGCTTTGATAATCCTCAAAACTCTCGCAGCCATATTCCTGCTCGGCGCAGGCGCGGCGAGCAGCATCCTTTTCAATTACCGCAACAACGCGAAACAGCTCTTTCGCCTGATCCAGCTTAAAATAGGCACCATGGATATCTCTTCCGCTTCTTCCCTGCCCGATCAAAGCAACATTTAAAACTCTTTTCATAAATCTCTCCTGCTTCCACCAATGAATACATCACTGATGCAGATATCCTCATCAAAAACAATCAGATCTGCATCCTTTTGCGGCGCGATCTCGCCGCTATTCAGACCTAAAATGCGCGCAGGAACCTGCGTCATCATTTTAACAGCATCCAAAATTGCAAAGCCGCAATCTTGGGTAAGAACTCTTAAAAGGCGATCGGCGGTAGCAATACTGCCCGCAAAGGCAGAGCGATCCGGCAGCTTGCATACACCATCCTCAACAATGAAAGGTACATTATCGGAAAGCCCCTCTTTAATATCGGTTCCTGCGGGAAATAGGCTATCGGTAATGGCGGCAACCCGCTCAAATCCTTTGATCTTAACAATCATTTGGATCAGCTCCGCGGGCAGATGCCTGCCATCGGCAATAATCTCAACATCCATATCATCCCGCAAGAAAGCACTCTCGATCACACCGAGGGAGCGAAATCCCTGATCGCGGGTAACGGTTGAGGTGGCGGAATAAAGATGGGTAACCAGGCGACAGCCCTTATCAATAGCAGGCGCCAGCTCCTGATAGCGGGCATCGCTATGGCCGACCGAAGGCAAAATGCCGTTTGCAACCAAAAAATCGCAAAATTCCCCATCGGGATCCCGCTCGGGCGCATAGGTCCAGCGGGAAATCTTTCCCTTATATTCTTCTACCAATGCCCGATAATCCTCGGGGATCGGAGCGGTAATATAATCGGTATTCTGGGCGCCGCATTGCGCCGCTGAAAGATATGGCCCCTCCATATGGGCGCCGATAATGCGGTTCTTTAAGCGAGGATCTTCGCTCGCCGCTGTAATATCGGCAAGGGCACCGCGCATCACTTTGATCGGGGCGGTAGAAACGGTTGGAAGCAGAGCGGTAGTACCATGCGCCATGTGATAATGGCAGGCGGTAATAACATCCTCCGCGCTGCTGACCGAAAAGCTGCAGCCGCCCGCGCCATGGGTATGAAGATCAATAAAGCCTGCAGAAAGATATTTTTCTCCAAAATCATAAATTTCTTTGCAGGGCCGCCGATCCTTCGAAATGGCGCTGATCTTTCCATCCTCTATATAAACATAGCCCGAAAAAATCCGATCCTTCAGCAGAATTCTTTCGCTTTTTAATCCAATCATAACAGCTTTGCGCTCTCCTTATCTAAATATAAAATAGCATTGGGCTGCAGACGCAATATCGTTGCGGGAACCTCCTCGGTAATCGGGCCGCGCAGCGTTGCCTCCACCGCCTTTGCTTTGGTAGCGGCGGGAACGATGCAAAAGAGCCAAGGCGCCCGAACCAGCGAAGGGATGGTCAATGTAAGGGCATATTGAGGCACATCGGATAGGGCTGCAAAGCAGCCATCGTTTACCTGCTGATTGCGGCAGACCTCATCCAGCTCAACGATTTTAACCGCAAGAGGATCATTGAAATCGGCAAAACCGGGATCATTGAAGGCAATATGGCCATTTTCGCCAATGCCCATAACTACGATATCGGCAGGATTATCCTGCAGCAGAGCCGCATAACGCTTGGCCTCCGCTTCGGCATCCGCCGCGCAATCGATGCAATTCACCGAGCGGAAGGGCAGATGGTCAAACAATGCGTTGCGCAAGAAGTTTCCGAAGCCCTGCGGCGCATTGCGATCCAGCCCGATATATTCATCCATATGAAAGGCATTGATCCGCTCCCATTCAATGGAGGGATCGGCTCTGAGCGCGCTCAAAACCTCATTTTGAGAGGGCGCGGCAGCAAATATCATATTAATCGTTGCCTTTTCCGCCAGCAGCGTTGCAATTCGCGCGCTGATATCGGCGGCGGCAGCAGCGCCCATTTCGGCGCGGCTCTCATAGCGCCGTACTTCTAATTGATCAACTTTCATCTTAATACCTCCCCAAGGCATTTCACAGCATCCTCAAAAGCCGCCTGCTGATTTTCATATTTATAGGGATTATCAAAGGCACGATCGGTAAGCGCATTCAGACCTGAGAAGGTTTGCAAATGAGGCTCCAGCGTAATAAAGATCTTCCCCGCCTCCCGCGCGGAATAATCCTTCAGGATTTCGCGGATGCAGGCTTCGCCTTTACCCGCAGGGACAATCGCGCCCGCAGAAAGGCCATCCTTAATATGGAACCATTCGATATACGGCAAAAGCATTTCATAGGCGGGATAGGGAGCATAACCCTCCAGCAAGAAATTACCCATATCAAATACACAGCGCAGATCGCCGCCAAAGGCTTCCATCAATTCCAAGCAGCGCTCGGGGCTTTCGCCATAAATTCCCGCCTCATTCTCATGGCCGAGAATAATGCCATAGTCTTTCGCGATCTCCAGCATTTTCGCAAGCCGATCCAAAACCTGATTTTTATAATCGGCGGGCGCGCCATCCTTGGGCAGATAGAAGCTAAAAATGCGCATCCGCTCGGTATTCAGGCGGCAAGCAATCTCGCAAAGCCGCTTGGTTTGATCCAAAAGGGGCTGCAGAGGGCTATCAATCGCCACCTTACCCAGCGGCGAGCCGAGGGCAGAGACCTGAATTCCCTCCTCTTGCAGGCGGGCAGAAATCTCAGCCACCTGCTCATCGCTCAGCGCTGCAACATTTACTTTATCGGCATGGCGTAATTCAATATAACCAAAATCAAGCCGCTTCATTGCCGCCAGCTGCGCAGCAAAAGAATCAGCATATTCATCCGAAAAGGCAGATAATATCAAATTAGCCAATTTTCCATTCTCCTTCCAGCAAGCGAAGCGCATTCAGTCGCCCGATCTTTTCATAGGCAGCGCGGCTCAATTTGCCCGCAGCAACCCCTTCCTCCATAAAAGGACCCATCTTTACCCGAATATGATTGATATCGCCGGGCGCGCAGATATCGGTACCGTAAAACAGCCGATCCTGAAATTCTTCCATAAAAGCATAGCCGAAATCGGGATCCCGCATCATTGCATTACAGCCGCTGCCCGCAGAAAGATCGCCGCAAAGATTGGGATAGCGGCGCATCAGCTCCACAACACGGCCGCCGGGCGCAACCGGCCCTTTCGGATTTCTGCCGCGCAGCTCTTCGGTAACATCGCCGCCGATCTCCGACCAAAAGCGCTGAGAATGGCCCAAAACAATCAGCTTGGGGAATTTCTTCAAAAGCTGCTCTAATTTCGGCAAGCCCAAAGAATCCACCAGACCGTAATCGTAATTCTCTACCCCAATATGAATCGTGATCGGCATCCCTGCCTGCTCGCAGGCAGAATAAAGCGATTCCAGCCGAGGATCATCCATCGGCAGATTGGCGGTAATCTCCCCTACACCCTTAGCACCAAGCGACTTATAATAATTTACGAAATATGTAAAATCAGTGTCCGGCGTATTAAAAGCGTGGCGAGGATCAATATTGCAAAACCATGTAAAGCGATCGGGATAACGCTGAACGATGCGCTGAATCTCCCGATTGGTTACGGTATCATATACGCCCTCGGGCGAAACCAGCGGAAGCAAAACGCCCTTTTCAATGCCCAGCTGATCATACATTGCGATCAGTTCCTCGGGCGTTGCAAAGGTATCGCCCAAATGGCGCAAAATCCCTGCTTCCTCGATAGTATGAACATGAATATCAATTAATTTCATTATAATCCGGTTCCTTTCTGATTGCAACTTGTTTTCCTGTTTCATACGCTTCTTTTACAGCGTTCATACAGAATACAGGCATCATCAATTGATCGAAGCTATAGGTCATCTTGCCGCTGCGCAGCATTTCCGCAAATTTCTCCGCCTCCAGCTTATAGGCCGGCTTGGTATCAATTTCTTTAAATTCCATAACATTATCAAGGGCGGTAAGATGAACAAAATAGCGGGTGGATTCAGGGGTATAGCTGCATACCACATCGAAATCGGGATAATGCATCAATGCCTGAACAGTATCTCCCTTTCTTTCGGCGGTAACCGCCTCCGGCTCCCAGCCGAAAACAGCCAGGCAGATCTCGATCAAATGGGATGCATAGAAATAAAAGCCGCTATATTCACTATTGATCTTCAAGGGCGCGGAAACAAAACCTGTTTGAACCGCGTCACCCAATTCCTCGCGGCGGGCCGCCAGCGCCAATATATCGGGGCAGCATTTCAGCGAGGAGCCGCCGCATAGCGGAAGCTGATGCGCCTTTGCCAGCGCAACCAGTTTTACTGCATCTGCTCCCTCAATAGTAAAGGGCTTATCCATAAACATCGGGATACCTGCCTCCAAAAACGGCAAAGCATACGGCAAATGAAATTTACCATCCCGCGAGGTAATCATAACAGCATCCACCATCCCCAGCATCTCCGAGGGATGATCAACAACGATGCCATGACCGAATTCCTCAACAATCTTTTCGCTTTTTGCGCGATCCTCCCCATAAACGGCCACAACCTGCAGATCCGAGAAATCATTATCGGTTGCAAAAAGCCTTGCAAAGGCGCGGGCGTGGGAATTTTCGCTGCCAATCAAGCCGATCCGAAACATTTGTTTATCCTCCTTAATCATTACCGGTACCATACCAGCGGCCGCCGCTTTCGGCCGAGGCAGTAACCTCCCGCAGCTGCATACGGTTTTCTATCACCTTACGGTAAGCAGCAACATATCGATCAATCCATTCCTTATCCGGCCGGATAAACCAAGGCACCGAGAAGCATTGGATCGCTTCGGAGGGGCGGCAGGGCTCATCCAGCTCCGCGGGATTACGGTCGTTATGATAAAACCGCGCGGCCTTGCCGGCATGATTGGGATCAAAGGTTTTAAACAGATTATGGGTATGCAAGCAGAAATTACCGCCCGGGCGGCATTTTATCCCCTCGGCACGGATTGCTTCGCAAAACAGATCAACCGGAAGCCCATCCAGCTCCTCGGAGCAATAACGAGCATGGGGCGAATAGAAGCCCGCCATATTGGAGCCGCTCGTTTCATCGACCCGAATGGGATAAATGCCGGGGAGCTTTTCCAGCTGGTCAAAAAAGTAGTTCATCGCTTTACGGATGGTCGCGCAGCGCTCATCATAATATTTCAGCTGGACTCTGCCCATCGCGGTACAAAGCTGATTGGCGCGACCTTTATAGCCGCCGAGGCTGATATGCATATAAGGCTTCAGCTCCACGCATTCCTGAATGTATTTTTCATTATTGCGCTCATAATGGCAATAGGCCATTGCCCGCTCATATACGCGGCGATCATTGGTAACCAGCATCCCAAGCTCGCCCGCCGCAAAGGACTTTCCGCTCATCATCGACATTGCGCCAACATCGCCGAAGGTTCCCAGCCGCTTGCCCTTATAAAGGCCGCCTTGCGCATGGGAAACATCTTCGATTACCTTCAGATTATGTTTTTGGGCGATCGCCATGATTGCATCCATATCGCAGGGATAGCCGATATAATGAACCACCATAATCGCCTTGGTGCGCGGCGTAATGCAGCGCTCCATATCGGCAGGGTCCATGCTCAGCTTTTCATTAATATTGCAAAATACCGCGGTAGCGCCCAGATTGGCAGCATGGGTAATGCTGGCCCAATAGGTCTTGGTAGGGCAGATGATCTCATCCCCTGCGCCAAGGCCAATGCCAAACATCGCAGCTGCCAGCGACATCGTACCATTACAAAAAGCAATTGCATGCTTCACGCCCAGCCATTCAGCAACCTCATTTTCAAATTGGATGGTAATATCGGTACCCGAAAACTTATTATTACGGATGACATCCAGCGCAGCTTCCTCATCCTCTTGGGTGATGATCGGCCAGCGCATCAATGCTTTCGGCACTTCATTGGGATCAATAGCAGGCTTTCCGCCCAAAAGAGCTAATTTTTCATTCATGATTACTTCCTCCTGTTATTATGAGCCCATTATAACACGCTGTTTTTTACATTTAAACGGAATTTTCAGCCATAAACATTGAATTTTCGGCAATCCTTTGGTTTAAAAAAGCGGCGAATAAATATTCTTTATTCGCCGCTCTTATTTATTTGAATAATTTACCGAGTTTTTCCAAAAAGCTGTTTTTCTTATCGAAATTTTTGCTATCGAGCGTTTCGGAAAATTGACGCAATAAATCCTTTTGCTTTTTGGATAGATTGCGGGGAATTTCAATCTCAACGGTAACATAAAGATCGCCCTTATTTTTACCGCCGATGCGAGGCACGCCCTTTCCTTTAAAGCGGAAGGTGCTGCCGGTCTGAGTCCCTTCGGGAAGCTCATATTCCACTTTACCGTCCAGCGTTGGTACCTGAAGCGTGGCGCCGAGAGTTGCATCGGTAAAGCTAACAGGGATCTTGCAATAAAGGTCGGTCCCCCGCCGCTCAAAAAGGCTATGGGGGCGAACCCGAACACCGATATAAACATCCCCATCGGGGCCGCCGTTGCTACCTGCATGGGCTTGATTTCGCATTGTCAGGGTCTGATCATTATCAATGCCTGCGGGGATAGTAACCTTCAGTTTCTTATTCTCAACGATAATACCGCCCTGGCAATGCTCGCAGGGGGTCTTAATCTTTTTACCGCGCCCGCCGCAGGTAGGGCAGGTGCTTTGGGATTGAATATTTCCGAGGATGGTACGCTGAACGGTTGTTACAACACCGCTGCCCTTACATTGGGGGCAGGTTTCCAGCTCCACCCCGCCTTTAGCGCCGGTACCGCTGCAATGCTTACAGGTTTTACGGCGGCGAAGGGAGATTTCCTTTTCACACCCAAAAGCGGCTTCTTCAAAATCAATGGTAATGTAGGTTTCAATATCCTCACCCTTGCGAGGAGCATTGGCGCGGCTGCGGCCACCGCCGCCAAAACCGCCGAAAAAGCTGCTGAATACATCGCCGAAATCGCCCATCCCGCCAAAGCCGCCAAAACCGCCTGCGCCTGCGCCGCCGCCATAAGAGGGATCAACGCCCGCATGGCCGAATTGATCATAACGGGATTTCTTTTCGGGATCGGAAAGGATACCGTAGGCTTCATTTACCTCCTTAAACTTCTCCTCGGCGTTAGCATCGCCGGGATTCAAATCGGGATGGTATTGCTTGGCAAGGTTGCGGTATGCTTTTTTGATTTCATCATCCGAAGCGCTTTTGGAAAGGCCCAGCACTTCATAGTAATCTCTTTTATCTGCCATATCAATCTCTCATTTCATAGGTAATTCCGGGCAGAGGGGTCTGCCCGGAATTTTGGGGGATTATTTATCGTCTACGTCCTTAAAATCAGCATCATAAACGCCATCACCGGCAGCGCCTGCAGCATCCGCTCCGGGAGCTGCACCTTCTGCGCCGGGGGCAGCCTGCGCATAGATCTTGGAGGAAAGCTCATAAACCTTCTTTTGAACCTCTTCGGTCGCAGCCTTGATGGCATCGGTATCGGTGCCCTTCAGCGCTTCCTTCAATTTATCCAGCTCGGCATTTACGCCCGCTTTATCGGCTTCATCCAGCTTATCGCCTGCTTCGTTCATCAGCTTCTCGGTCTGATATACCATCTGATCGGCATTATTGCGAATCTCGATGGATTCCTTCAGCTTCTTATCTTCTGCAGCGCAAGCTTCCGCATCCTTAACTGCCTTTTCAATCTCTTCTTTAGAAAGATTTGTAGAGGCGGTAATCGTAATCTTCTGCTCCTGGCCGGTGCCGAGATCCTTGGCGGATACATTTACAATACCGTTTGCATCGATATCAAAGGTTACCTCAATCTGGGGCACACCGCGGGGAGCGGGAGCAATACCGGTCAGCTGGAACTTACCAAGGGTCTTATTGGCAGCAGCCATTTCGCGCTCACCCTGCAAAACATGAATTTCAACGCTGGGCTGATTATCCGCAGCGGTAGAGAAAATCTGGCTCTTCTTGGTGGGGATGGTTGTATTCCGCTCGATCAGCTTGGTGAAAACACCGCCGAGGGTCTCAAGACCCAAGGAGAGGGGGGTAACATCCAGCAAAACAACGCCCTTAACATCCCCGCCGAGAACGCCGCCCTGAATAGCAGCGCCGCAAGCAACGCATTCATCGGGGTTGATGCCCTTATGAGCTTCCTGACCCATAAACTTGCTGATTGCTTCGGCAACCGCGGGAATACGGGTAGAACCACCGACCAGCAGAACCTTCTTAATATCGGAGGTATTGAGCTCCGCATCCTGCAGCGCTTGGCGTACAGGAGCCATAGTACCCTCAACCAGATCAGCAGTCAGCTCATTGAACTTCGCGCGGGTAAGGGTCATATCCAGATGCAGGGGGCCTGCGGGGCCACCGCTGATGAAGGGCAGGTTAATATTGGTAGACATCCCGCTGGAAAGCTCGATCTTGGCCTTTTCAGCCGCTTCCTTCAAGCGCTGATTTGCCATGTTATCGGCCTTCAGATCAATGCCGTTTTGCGCCTTGAAATCATTGGCCATCCAATCGATGATGCGCTGATCGAAATCATCGCCGCCCAAGCGGTTGTTTCCTGCGGTGGCAAGAACTTCGCAAACACCATCGCCGATTTCCAGAATGGAAACATCAAAGGTGCCGCCGCCCAGATCGTAAACCATGATCTTTTGATCGCCTTCCTTATCAACGCCATAGGCAAGCGCTGCAGCGGTGGGCTCATTGATAATTCTCTTTACTTCCAGACCGGCAATCTTGCCTGCATCCTTGGTAGCCTGACGCTGAGAATCGCTGAAATATGCAGGAACGGTAATAACCGCCTCGGTAACGCTCTCGCCCAAGAAAGCTTCGGCATCCGCCTTCAATTTCATCAAGGTAAAAGCGGAGATCTCTTCGGGAGAATAATCCTTCCCATCGATATTAATCCGCTTAGCGCTACCCATATCTCTCTTAATAGATGCGATGGTGCGATCAGGATTGGTAACCGCCTGACGCTTTGCAGGCTGGCCAACCATCCGCTCGCCGCTCTTGCTGAATGCAACAACAGACGGAGTTGTGCGCGCGCCTTCGCTATTGGTAATAACAGTAGGTTCGCCGCCTTCCATAACGGCAACGCAGCTGTTAGTAGTACCCAAGTCAATTCCGATAATCTTTCCCATAATAAATTTCCTCCTTAAATTAGTTGGCTGTTTTAACACAAGCCGGTCGAATTACAATTTCTTCCTTATATAGATAGCCCCGCTGGAATACCTCAACGATAACATCTTCGCCATAGGCGGGGTCCTCTATGTGCATAATCGCTTCATGGCGGTTGGGATCAAATGCTTCTCCCACCTCGCCGATTGGGGTAACGCCGATATTTTTGAGATTATCCAGCAGCTGGCGCAAGGTCATCTCAACGCCGCCTTTTAACGCGCCCTCTCCTTCGCCTGCAGCGGAAATTGCCCGCTCCAGATTATCAATGGATGGCAGGATAGCTTCCACTGCCTTTGCAACGCCATCCCCTACCAAGCGATCGCGCTCCCGCGCTGTCCGCTTACGGAAATTATCATATTCCGCGTAAAGCCGCAGATATTGATCATGCTCCGCATTGAATTTTTCTTCCCATTCATTGGGCTTCTTTTTTTTCTTTTTCGGCGCAGGTTCGCTTTTTTCCTGCGCGGCTTGCTCCGCTGCGGCGGTCTCTTTCGTTTCCTCCGCAGGAGCGGCTTTCTTGGTTTCTTCGCTCATCAAAAGCCCTCCCTGTCTTTTAAATATTGTTCGATACACTTTGCAAAATATTCTACCTGCGATGCATTCGCGCCGTAGTCCATTCTTTTTGGCCCCAGCAGGCTGATAGCACCAAAGCCTGATTTACTTCCGTATTTACGAACAATCAAGCCCATATCGCTGAAATTGATGCCTGCGATCTCGCTACCGATGGTAATGGAAAGCTCCTCACCGGCAGCGCTGCTGAGCAGAGAACGAATTTCCTCCTCATGGCTCAAGAAATCCATAACGTTCTGAACCTTATGAACCTCATAAAATTCCGGATGCGAGAGCAGCTTGCTCTGGCCCGAAACAAAGACCTTCGGATTTCTAATGGAATGAACCATATTCTTAATAATACCCGCAACAAAATTCCATTCGCTGCGCAGGCCGGAAATCCGCTGCTCCAGCGCTTCAAAATCCTCATCGGTCAGCCGCGCGAAGCTAACATCGCCCAAAAAGGTATTGAGGGTATCGGAAAGGGCGCGAATCTCATCGTCATCAGCCAAGAAATAATAGCGGCAAACGCTGTTCTTCACCTGCCCGCTGCTGGTAATCGCAACAAGATTCAGGCATTGATCCGCTGTTTTGATCAGCTCAACCTTGATAATCCGATCTTCATCGGAATGAGCCATCACCGCGGCTGCGGTATAACCGGTAATCTCGGAAAAGCGCGACAACGCATGCTTCAGAAATTCATCCACATTCCCGCTTGGATCCTCGATCGCCTCCTCAATAACAGCCGCCCGCTCTATCGAAAGACATTGCGCCTGCAAAAGATGATCAACATAATAGCGATACCCTTTTTCGGTGGGGATTCTGCCTGCGCTGGTATGCGGCTGCTCTAAAAAGCCCTCCCGCTCCAGCTCCGCAAGATCATTGCGCACCGTTGCCGAGGAAACCTTCAGCCCCGCACGCGCCAAAATTAATTTGGAAGATACCGGCTCGTTTGTATCAACATAAGATTCAATTGCGGCTTTTAAAATTGTGCTCAGCCGTTCTTTCATCCTTTTCCCTGCCTTTCAACTTTTTAGCACTCGCACCTCGCGAGTGCTAACAATGATACTTTACCACTTTTTATCCTTATTGTCAACACCGTAATTAAAAAAAATTATGAATATATTTTTAATATTTCTTGACATTTCTTCTTAATATATTATATAATATTATAAAATATATAATATTATCGTAAAGGAGGGGTCCATCATGCCGGAATTTAAGTATGAAATTACGGAGCATTTCGGTGATCTTCCCGCGAACGCCAACGGCTGGGGCAAGCAGCTCAATAAAATCAGCTGGATGGAGCGTGCGCCGAAATATGATCTTCGCGAATGGTCACCGGACGGCACCAAAATGAACAAGGGCGTTTCGTTTACAGACGAAGAACTCAAAGCCCTTCGCGATCTTCTGAACAGCATGAACTTAGACTAATAAAGAAATGCCCTCTGCCGAAGCAGAGGGCATTTTCTTCATATTATATATAAAGAAAAAAAGATCCCATTGCGAGCGTTTTTTGATTTTACTGAATTTTATCCTTGATCGATTCCTCAACAGAATAACCATCGCCATAGATTGAAAGATCAGAGCCATCGTTGGTCATCGGGGCGGGATTATAAGTATTATATGCCTGCTCAACCTGAGAATACCAGCCATTGTTCAGCGCAAGGAGATAATAATTAACCAGATATCTGGTATAAGCAAACTGCGGCTGGCGGGCAGGAACAGGGTTATCAACGGTATTATAATTCTGGATAGTCAGATAACCCTCTCTCAGCTGATAATTAAAGTCGTTATAAAGCAACTTTGCCAAAACCTTATAATCAGCGGTGCTGGTTTTATTGGGAGCAGCCATGAATTCCAGATTGGAAACATTATTATAAAGGGCATCCAGCTCCTTAACATAAGCAACGATATCCTTCTTGGCGCTTTCCTTCAGGGCAGCAGCGCAATAGAGATGAACATTGGGATCCAGACGATAAGCGAGGTTACCGAGCTCCAGATAAGCATCCATATAAGCGGAATACTTGATATAGTGCATATTATAGGGAGCGCCGGTATTGGCAACAGCATCGGAATAATGAGTCAGAACAATGAATGCAATGAAGCTTGCGTCACCATCATCGGTAACACCGCGTTGTTTGGCGATCGCGCGGGCCACCTGCATCGGGATAGCAACTTCGGGATAATCATCATTAATGAGGACTTCGCTGGTAAAGGGGCTATATATACTGCCGATGTTCATCGCAGTATAGAGCGGCTTTGCGATCAAGCGCTTTGCCTTTACTTCCTTCCCCTTCAGGAAGGGCAAATCCTGAGCAGCAACATCAAAGCAAGCATTAACCGCCTTGGCGATCTCATCCATGCTCTTGCCGTTGCCGGCATAGCGGGAATTGCCATCGGGAGTATAATAGATATTGGAAAGGCCGTCAACAGCCACTTCGTTGATGCGATCGGAATAATAGATCATGCCGGAATCCAAATCCTGCGCCAGGAAAAGATTTCCCGCGCTATGGCCGGTCTGCTTCAGCCAAGTCTTATAAAGGGCGGGACGATTGGTGGTAACACCGTAGCACATGGTATAGATCAAAAAGCCGGTACCGACTACCGCCAGCAGCGCATAAGCAAACTGCACCCAATGGCCGATGATCTTGATGCCTTCCTTCTCTTTAATCGATTTATAGATCAGGAAGCCCGCATAAGCAAGGATGCCTACGATGGTCAGAATAACAACGATCTCCAGCATCGAAACAGGAAGCAGATTCGAGATGGTGGTAAAAACATTTCGAACGCCGGCGGAAAGGCCGGTGGTAAGCTTTTCGCTGATCATGCTGTTGGCCATTGCCAGAATGAACAATACCAGACCAACAAGACCCAAGCCGGCAAAACACCATTTGATAATGGAGAATACCGTATTATTCATCAGGATGAATTTCAGCTTTTCTTTCGTTGTGTAAACAGGTTTGATGGATTCCAGATCGGTAACATCAAACTCAAATTCGTTATCAAATTCGGCCAGATCATCAAGAGTAAACTCATTTGCTAACGCTTCAAGCTCCTCCATCTGAATGCCTTGGTTTTCAAGCTCTGACATATGCTTCCTCCTCGCCAACTAATTAGGATTATGTATATAATATATATTACATTATTTTATACAAAATATCAAGTATAAATTTATAATTTTTATACTTTTTCTAAAAAAGCACCGATTAACGCTCAATGATACCGCCGCCAACCACCCGATTTCCGCAGTAAAATACGGCACTTTGGCCGGGAGCGGGCGCAGATTTCGGCGTATCAAAATGCAAAACCGCCTTTTCCTCTCCGCAGCGTTCCAACCGAACGGGGGTAATGCGATCATGATAGCGCACTTTGGCCGAAAGCCCTTCCTCGGGTAGCGGACAATGCAAAATCAGATTTCTGATCTTTACTTCCTTTTGCTCGGTCATCGAGCGCGGGCCCAAAATAACAGTATTTTCCTCCGGATTCAAGGAAACAACATAAAGCCGCTCCGATGCGGCAATCCCCAACCCGCGGCGCTGGCCAACCGTATAGCGGCAGATGCCGTTATGATAACCCAGCCGCTTTCCCTGCGGATCCAATATCTCGCCCGCCTGAGGCTCAGAGCCGGTATAGGCGGCAATAAAATCAGCATGGGAACAATCCGGCTCCAAAAAACAAATATCAAGAGAATCCTTTTTGGATGCATTAAAAAGGCCTGTTTTTGCCGCCTTTGCCCTTACCTCCCCCTTTCCCTCGGCAACGCCGAGCGGAAGCAAAAGGCGAGAGCGACAAGCCTCATCAAGCCCATAGAGCATATAGCTTTGATCCTTTACCGCATCGGCAGCAGATCCGATCAGGTAAGGAGCCTCTGAATCAACAATCGCATAATGACCGGTTGCGATTTTTTCGCAGCCCAAATCATCCGCGACCTGCAAAAGACCCTTGAATTTAACCGCAGGATTGCAGAGCAGGCAGGGATTCGGTGTTTCGCCCCGCTTATAGAGCGCGGCAAAGGGGCGGATTACCTGCTCCTCAAAAAGAGCGGTAAGATCCGCGATATGAAACGGAATATCCAATTCCAGCGCAGCTTGGCGGGCGGCAGCCTCTTCCTGCTCGTTTTTATGCATTCGCAGATAAACACCCAGCGGCTGATAGCCCTGTTCCTTTAAAAGCAAGGTACATACAGCGCTATCCACACCGCCGCTCAAGCCGACAGCGACCTTGATCATTCAGTAACCTCAAAAAGAACGCCCAAGGTGCCGGGGCCGCAATGGCTGGTAATCACGCAGCCCGCGGTATTTTCGATAATTTCATCAAAAAGACCGGAGTCCTCTACCACCTTGCGCACTGCTTCAACGGTTTCGGGGCGGCATTCGGTATGGGTAATAAATACGCGATTTTTAATCATTTTATCGGCATTCAGCGCCAGCACTTCCTTGGCATATTGAACCATAACTGCATCGATGCCGCCGCGATATTTCTTGCCAACGCCCATCTTGCCATCAACAACATTGATGCAGGGATGAAGCTTTAAAAGATTGGCGCCCAGCGCAGCAACAGAGCTGCAACGACCGCCCATCCGCAAATAATCCAGCTGATCCACAACAAAGCTGGCGCGCACCAAGGGGGCGCGGCGCTGCACTTCCTCATAAATTTCAGCCGCACTCTTGCCTTCCTTTGCCATATCATAAGCATCCAGCATCAGCAGGGCTGTACCGGTAGAAAGATTGGCGCTATCAAAAACATAAACGTTTCCTTCAACCTCTTCCGCTGCCATGCGTGCATTCTGATGGGTGACCGACATGGTAGAAGAAAGGCTGAAATGAATAACCTCGGCACCATCTTTGGTAAGATCGGTAAACCATTCAATATAATCGGGGATGGAGCCCGCAGAAGTTTTGGGCAGCTGCTTATTGGCAGCAACATAATCATAAATCTGGGGAGGATTGATCTCCAAACCGTCCTTAAAGGAATCATCACCCAAATTAACATAAAGCGACATTACTTTAAAATCACAGCGCTCACGCAGCGCCGCAGGCATATCGCAAGTGCTGTCTGCAGAAATAATTACTTTGCTCATAAAAACCTATTCCTTTCAAAATAGTATAATACATACTTACTATAACTTATAATTCTCAAAATGTCAAAGAAATTGTTGATTTTTTTAAAAATGTGGCTTATAATAGCATTAGTAATTTTTTTAAGGAGGACCAAAAAATGCTCGTTTCTGCAAAAGAAATGGTCAAGAAGGCATATGAAGGTCATTATGCTGTTGGCCAGTTCAACATCAACAATCTGGAATGGACCAAGGCGATCCTGCTGACCGCCGAAGAGAATCGTTCCCCCGTTATCCTTGGTGTTTCCGAGGGTGCCGGCAAGTATATGTGTGGCTATAAAACCGTTATGGGTATGGTCAAGGGCATGATCGAGGAGCTGGGGATTACCGTTCCCGTTGCCGTTCATCTGGATCATGGCTCCTATGAGGGTGCCCAGAAGGTTATTGCCGATGGTTTCTCTTCCGTTATGTTTGACGGCTCCCATTACGGCATCGAAGAAAACATCGAAAAAACCAAAGAAATCATTGCTCTGGCTAACGCCAAGGGCATGTCTGTTGAAGCCGAAGTCGGCGCCATCGGCGGCGAGGAAGACGGCGTTGTCGGCCGCGGCGAAGTTGCAGATCCCGAAGAATGCAAGAAGATCGCTGATCTCGGCGTAGATTTCCTTGCTGCAGGTATCGGCAATATTCATGGCAAATATCCCGCAAATTGGGCCGGCTTGGATTTCGATGCGCTGGATAAGATCCAGGCTGCTACCAAGGGTATGCCTCTGGTTCTGCATGGCGGTACCGGCATCCCCGCCGATATGGTTAAGAAAGCCATTTCTCTGGGCGTTGCCAAAATCAATGTTAATACCGAATGTCAGCTGGCTTTTGCCGATGCTACCCGTAAGTACATCGAAGCCGGTAAAGACCTTCAGGGCAAGGGCTTCGATCCCAGAAAGCTTTTGGCCGATGGCGTTGAAGCCATTAAGGCTACCGTTAAAGAAAAGATGGAGCTCTTCGGCTCTGTCAACAAGGCTTAATCATCAGCCTCTTTCGCCTGTGCATCCTCGGATGCACAGGCTTTTTCTTTTGCCCAATTGGTATTTTGAGTCCTTCTTTTTCATAGGCTTGTACCATCGGAGGTAAAACAAAAATGAAAAAGAAATGGTACTTAATCTATTTGATCCTGTTCCTTCTTCCCTTCCTGTTGGTTTTGCTTTTCAGCAATTCGGCAAAAAAATCTCCCCAAAGCCCCGCGCCGGAAAAGCCGGCAGGCTTTAGCGTTGCTCTTTATCGCCATCAAAGCGGCAAAATTGAAACGCTGGAATTAAGAGAGTATCTTTGGGGCGTTCTTGCAGGAGAAATGCCTGCATCCTATCCCAAGGAAGCGCTGAAGGCGCAGGTTGTTGCTTCCTACAGCTATTTTTTACATCGCTTGCAAACCATCTCCGAACATCCCGCCTCGGATTTTGGTCATCCTGCGGATATCTGCGATGATCCCGCACATTGCAAGGCTTTCCTTTCCCCTGCCGAGGCGGCTGCTAAATGGGGAAAGGATTGGCTGAAATCCGCCGAACCGCGGCTAACCCAAGCAGTCGATGCGGTGCTCGGCGAGGCTTTGCTCTATGAGGAGCGGCCTGCCAATACGGTATTCCATGCCATTTCTGGGGGCAGCACCGAGGCCGCCGAGGATGTTTGGGGCGCGGAAATCCCCTATCTTATTGCTGTTGATTCTCGCTGGGATTGCGAAGCGAAGGGCTTTTCCTCAAAAGTTGCAGTCCCCCTTGAGGAGTTTACTCAAAAGCTGAAGCAAACCGACTGCAGCCTCGGCGCTGTTGCACTGACTCAAGGCGGCTCTGTTGCTTCGGTTACAATCGGCGGAAAATCCTTCAGCGGGCGGGAGCTGCGCCAATTATTTCAGCTGCGCAGCACACGCTTTACCTTGGAAATCCAAGAAGATCAAGCGATTTTTCAGGTAAACGGCTATGGCCATCAGGTTGGGATGAGCCAATACGGCGCTTCTGTTTTGGCGCAAAAAAACTATTCCTATCGAGAAATTTTATCGTATTACTACAAAGGCTGCAGCCTTGCAACAAATTATTATCCGGCGTTTGAATAAAAGCCGAGCGGATCGTCCATATTATAAGCAAGATCGCAAGAAAAATTTTCTATATCACTTGCTTCCTAAAAGAAAGGACGATTGTAATGAAAAATAAAATTTTGCATTTTATCAAAACCAAAGGCTACTACCTCGTTTTGGCATTTTGCGTTTTGGCGGTAGGTACCATCAGCTTCATTTCCTATCGCAGCAGCCAGCAAAAAAAGGCGGAAACGCCGCTATTGCCGCAGGATTCCCAAAATGTTGAGAAGGTAGAGGAAAATGTTGCCGAGGCGCCTGATTCCCCTGAAGAACAGCCTCAAAAAGAAGAAGCTCCTAAGCAAGAGGCAGCGCCTGCGGAATATAAAGCCCCGCTCAAGGGCGAGCTTATTGCCCATTATTCACCGGATCAGCCCGTTTATTCCTATACCCTTAAGGATTGGCGCGTTCATTGCGGCATCGACATCGCCGCCGAGGAAGGGGCAAAGGTAATGAACGTTTGCGATGGTGCGGTGGAAAGCGTCATCGTTGATGATCTGACCGGAAAAACCGTTACCGTTCGTCATACCGATGGAAAGGTTTCCCGCTATGCCTCCTTAGGCGATATTGCGGTTACCGAAGGCCAGGTGGTTGCCTGCGGGGAAACAATCGGCACTGTTGGCCGTTCGATGCTGCTGGAATGCGGCGAGACCGATCATCTGCATTATGAGCTTTGGCAGGACGACAAAACGATTGATCCCTCATTTTTGATGGAGCAATCTTCTTAAGATATCGCTGATGCTTCATTCGAGCGGCATCGGGGCTGAGCTTGGTAGGCAAAGCGCTTGCCACCTCTGCCCAGCTGAGCCCGCGATAATAACGCAATTCAAAGATCAGCCGAAGCTCGGCATCCTCAATTTCAGCGATCAGCTTTGAAATTTCCCAAAGTTGATCCGCAAGTTCCTCCGTCAAGCGGCTGATGCGCAGCTGCATTGCTTTGCTGCGCCAGCCGCCGCCCAACTCCATACATTTTGAAAGCGCACGATATTCCTCCAGCTCCCTGCGCAAATATTTAATATGATTCATTTCGATTTTCATGATCTTCCAATAAGCCGATCACCCTGCAGGCAGGGCAGGCGATAAACCGCCTTCCGCCCTCGGGTAGACCGTAATCCTCCCAAACAAAGATTGCCTGATTAAAACGATATCCGCAATTAAGGCAAGAATATCTCAAGAGGAAACACCTCCTTCGGCTCGCATCCAAGAACGCTGCAAAGCCGCATTGCAACTTTAAACGAAGGGAAGCGATCCCCTTTTTCCAATGCGCAAACCGTTCGGCGGGAGATGCCCGCCTGCTTTGCCAGCTCCTGCTGGGTAAGGCCGCTCCTTATTCGCGCAAAATATAATGAATAACTCATCTTTAAAAACTCCTCTGATTTTACATAATTCAACTTCAGTAGACACTAATCGACATCGATAGTCCTATTCAAGCATACCTTCCGAAAGATGTAAAGAAATATCAATTGACATTTTTCGACCCCGATACTAAAATATGAGTAAAGAGGTGAAAATAACGATGTCATTTGTCGAAAAAAAGTTGAAAGAAGAATGTATCTATAACGGCAGGATTTTTCAGGTCTACCATGCAACTGTTGCCTTGCCCAATGGCAAGGAGGCGCAGCGGGATCGTATTGCCCATAGCGGCGGAAGCGGAATTCTGCCGCTGGATGATCAAGGCAATACCTATCTCGTTAGGCAATATCGCTTCGGGGTAGACAAACCGTTATTGGAAATCCCTGCCGGCAAGCTGGAGCCGGGCGAAGATCCCGCCGTTACTGCAGCGCGAGAACTGACAGAAGAGGTGGGCTTTTTTCCTCAAAAGGTCACTTCCCTCGGCTCGATGGAGCTCTCCCCCGCTTATCTGGGCGAGATTACCCATCTTTACCTCGGCCAAGAGCTGATTCCGCAAAAAAATCCTTTGGATGAGGATGAATTTTTAGAGGTCCTCTCACTCCCCTTTGAGAAAGCGCTGCAAATGGTAATGAGCGGCGAGATTACCGATGGGAAAACGCAAAATGCCATTATGAAAGCCGCCATTCTTTTAAATAAAATATAAGTCTTTTTCAGCGCCCGCCGAAGCGGGCGCCTTTTTTATTCCTTAATCTTGCTCAAAGCAACCGCAAGCTCTGCGCGGGTAACCGGATCATCGGGGCGGAAATTACCCGCCGCATCCCCTACCATCCAGCCGCGCTTTTTCATCATTTCAACCGCGCTTTTGGCCCAACCGGGGATTTTTTTAGCATCCTTATATGCCACCTGCTTCACCTCCTCAATCGAATAATTCTTCGAATGATATTTTCCCTTTTTATTGGGAATACCGAGATAAAGAGTGGGATCAACGATCCGATCTCCTTTTTGCAATTGATAATGAAGATGAATCCCCGTAACATTTCCGGTGGCACCCATCTCACCCAAGACCGTAAGCGGCGTTACCCGCTGCCCAACTTTAACTTTCTGGCTTCCTTTCACAAGATGGCAAAAGATATGGCGATAACCCTCATCCCCCTCAACAGAGATATATTGCCCCCATCCGCCGTCATCATAAGCCACCTTGCGAACAACGCCGCTGCAGCTGCAATAGATGCGGCGGTCGGCAGCAACAAGATCGATGCCCTTATGGCCGTTTTTCCAATATTTTCCCTGCTGCCCATAGATTGCGGTCACCTGAAAGGAACCGGTAACAGGAAGATTCGTCATCGCGCTGCCTCCTGCTTTTTCAGCTGCTTCAGCTCCTTCATATAGGCATCCGCCTCCTTGGCGGCTGCGGTAAAGCTGTTATTTTTCCACCATGCCCAGATTCCGGATATAACAGTAAAGACCAACGAAAAGATTTCATAGATCTGATCATCGCTGAAGGGCAAAGGATTTTTTCCTAAAACCGTAAGAATCTGATTGATCAATGCCAGAATCAAAACAATGGTTCGAATCCAGCTATCTTTATTTGCAATCATCATAAAACCTCCTTCAATATTTGAAAAAAATTGATTCCGACCGCTGCCGAAAGCAGCAGCAACAACCCGATCCCCAAAAAACGAACGAGGGTTTTTCCGCCTGTTGTTTCAAAAAATGCGAGGGTTTTTCGGCTTTCAAGCCGATCCAGCCGCGCATCCTGCTTTTCAAGGATCAGGCTCATACGCTCCACCGCGGCAGTAAGCTGAACGCAAGCGCGGGTAAGATCATCCAGCTTCTGGCCATGGCTATCCATGCGCCGCTCCGCCATTTTTTGCACCCGCTCAATACCGCCGCTGCGCGCATTGCAATAATCATGGGCAACGGGCAGCTCGGCGCTCATCGGCCCGCAGCTGCATCCTGCAGCTGCCATTGACGCTTCAGCTTGGCCAGAGCAAGATCGTAATAATAATCCCGCTCCTGCTCCTTTGAAGCATTTTTTGCCGTTTCACGCAATTTTTGAATTTCTGCCGCCTGCGCATCATCCTGCAAAAGCTTTTTCCCTTCCAGCTCCAGCTGCTGCATTAATAGCTCCTGCTTTCGATCGGCTTCATTTTGATAAAAGTCTTCATAAGCATTGCCCAGCATATTGCCGAGGTTTTCCTGCAGCTCCGCCACCTCCGATAATGCATCGGCGCGGGCTTTGCTCTTGGCGCTCTGATTTTCTTTTAAATTCTTTTGCTGATCCAAGAGTGCGCGATAGGCATTTTCCGCCGCTTCGTTCAGCGCGGTTGCAGTAATAACTCCGGCAACCCCTGTATTTTCAAGGCCACGGGTCAGCAACCCATCTGCCGCCATCCGCTGCGCATTCCAGGCTGCGGAGCGGGCGCTCGCCTGATTGGCCTTGCCCTGCTCCTCAATTTCCGCCTTTTGCTTTTCCAGCGCCTCAAGGGTATTCTCATAGCCTGCGCTGATAGCATTCATGCCGCTTGCGGCATAGCGATCCAGCAATTTTTCATAGGCATTATACCCCTTGGGCGCATTGGCGGATCGAAGCAGCTGATAGGAATTGCCGGAGGCGCCGCCTGAATAGCCCGCCTGCGCGCGGATGGATTCTGCGCGCTGATGCGCCGCCGCCATCCCCGCCCGATCACCGCGCTTGGCGGCATCGTTATAGGCAATGCCCTGCTTGCGCAGCTCCTCCAGCTGATTTTGATTCAGCAGCAGCTTATCGATACTGTTTGCCATTATTCTTCCTCCATTTCCTCCGCCAAAGCCGGCAGCGCACTCAATGCATCAATCAGCTGATTAAAGCGTTCGCGGATATCGCTGCTGTCCAGCCGCTCCTTAATTGCCTCAGCCTTCAAGCGCGGGCGATCGGCAAGGGTAGTAACCCGCTTTGCTGCCAGCTCCGTCTCGTTAAATTTTAAATCCATGATACTCATCGCATCATTCCTCCTTTTTCATATAACACCCGAAGCCCCCATAATTTCAAATCGGCGCCTTGGGTAAAATTTAGCCGTAAGGCTGCCGTCCGATGGCGCAAAGGTGCTTCGTTGAGGCTTACCAAGCAAGGATCATCACGCCCTTCAAAGGCGATATCGGAGAAATCGAAATCATTAAAATCCATTCTTGAATAATCGAATTCCAGCTCATCCCCCTCATCGGGAACAGGATCGAGCCTTGCTGAAAAGATGCCTCTTTTCCCCGGCGTAATCTCCGCCCATGCGCGCCTGATAATAATGCGGCGACCACCCCCCGCCTCCATCGGCGGGGCTTGCCAAAAGGCATGAATCGGCTCGCCGCCATCATCCCGATTGCCTTGCAGGCGGTAAACATCCCCCTGATCATCTCCAAAATATAAGAGATCATTCCATTGAGCAAGGGCGGTAATATTTTTGGGAAACCGCCATTTCAAAAAGCGGAAGTTGCCTTTATTATCGCAGCGTCCATCGGTAATAAACGCAAGGCTGCCAAAGGAAATAATATAATAATTTTTCCAGCGCAGGCTGCGCGCCGCAGCCGCATCCTGCTCCTGCAGCAAAGAATCGATCGAAAGGCTGCGGCGCACCGTTTCATTCAGATTGGTCAGCTCATCGGAAACGCTACGCACGCTGTAAAGACCGCTCCGCCCCAAAAAGCAGGGCTGATTATCGATCATACCAATAGTCGCTCCCGAGGTACATCCCTCCACAGCAGCGCCGGTCTGGGAAGGATAAGCATCAACAATGTATTCTTCCCCGCTCTGCATTTTGCCCAAGGAAACGCTGCGATGAGATCGAAAATAAATATTAGAACCATTATTTTCATTTTTTAAAACCGCCAGCCTTCCATCATTGAGCCTGCAATAGCCGATGATCGGCTCATTATTATTACCCAGCTGCTCTCTTGAAGTATCGTAAAAGCAAAAGAAATCATCGGCAGCGCTGAAGGCATCCTCACCGGGGCATTCCTTTCCGCCGCCGAGAAACAAAACATCATCTCGACCATCGGCGCCAAAGGTGCCCATTGCTGTCGATGTCAAAAGTCCCTCCGGCCGTTCCTTATAAATTGCATAGGTAATGCGAATATTATCCAAGCCGTCATCGGCAAGGAGATGAGAGCCCATATTCAGCTGCTCCACCAGCCCATCTCCGCTGACCATGAATTTCATTCCGCCCTTCAGCGGAAGCGATTCGAAGCGGAAATAGGCGTTTCCATCCGCCAGCCGCAAATAATCATCGCCGCCGGGGATGCAAAGATTGCGCCAATTGCCATCGGCATCCCGCAGCTGAATCTCCGGCGGGATATCATTATTGACTGAACCGTAAGGAGTAGAAAGAACATAATCTGTTGTTTCCTTGGCAGAGCTCAAATAAAAACTTTCGCAAACGAATTGACTCAGCCGATTTTGGCCGATGGGCGGCATATCGGCGATAGCGGAATCAGGAACTTTCGCAACCGCATAAAACGGCACGGTTGCGCTGAAATAAATCGGCCCATTTCCTTGCTGCACCGCCCAGCGCACATCATCGTTCCAATAGGGATCAATCATAGGATATACCGCCTCGCCGTCATAATAATAAAGCCCTTCACCATCGCTGATAAACAGAATGTTTTTGGAAATCCGCGCGCGGCGCCAGCCGCTGATATCGGTGGCGTTGCAGCTGCGGCGAACAAAGCTTTGATAGCGGGTAAGCCCGCGAGAGGGCGCGTTGCGCAAGCCATCAAAAAGCAATTGCGGCGTTGCACCCTCCTGAATCACACGATAAAGCTTTGAGCCGGCATGGATAATTTCCTTATCATTGTAAAAATAAATTCCATTAATAGGAGCTTCCAGCCCCAGGCAGCTATAGCGAAAGCCGGGGCGAACCTTCAGCGCATCGCCATCCCAGAGCATATTTTCGGTATCGATGGCATATGCAAAGCCGCGGTTATGCGGAGGAAGGGTCAGATCCAGCCCCCAAAAGCCCGATTCCGAGCGGATGGTTCGGGCGGCATCGCCGCCCGAAAGCCGATGGATGGGGTAGCTCATAAGCTGCCACCACCCTCCACCCCTGCAACAGGCCGATAGCCCAATGCAGCAGAAAGCTTGGTATTATATTGCTCCATCAGCTGCCGATAAAGAGCTGCATCCTCCCCAATTACATAGAGCGCCGCGCAATAGAAGGGGAGCGCTCGCAGCAAATCCTCCGGAAAAGGCAGGATTGCCTGCTCCTCCATTTCAGATGCCAAAGGCGGCACCCGATAATAGACTAAGCTATAGCTGCCATCCTCCCCCGCGATTTTACCATCGGAAAGCTCCAGCGGAACTCTCTTTCCATCGCGATATAATCCGCGCGGGGTTAAGACTGTGGGCGGCAGATCAGCCGTTCCGTTTTCAATATGAATGCGGCAGCGCGCCTGAATGGGAAAGGCGCGGGCAATCTCGGCCAAGGCGCTGTCCAGCGCCGCCAGGAGGCGCTCCCGCGCAGGAAATTCCTCCTGCCCATCATCCGCAATTCCCAAAAGAATTGCGGCATTTTTTATGATTCCTTGAATGGTCATAGCAGCACCTCCCGAATCAGCATCAGGGCACCAGGAACGCGGCGAGTCTGCAACCATCGCCGTAAAACAAGATTTTACCTTTATTTTCGCCGGTGGTTTTCATATGAGCGCCGGTTTCAATGCAAAGAATTTTGCCGTAGCCGGGATTAATATTGATAACGCGAGTAGCCTTTCCGAAAACGCCATCGCCATACTCAATATAAAACTTACCGCCGTTTTGGCTATCAATCTTAAGCAACATCAAGCCGCCCTGATCGGCATCCTCGATCGCCGCTGAAACAACATTATCCGATTCGCTTAAGGAATAGGCGAGAATTCCCATACTATCCTTGAGTACATGGGGTTTAATGGTAGTAATTTCGTTCATAATTCTTCTCCTTTATTAGTTCTTATGGGCGCGGATAACAACCATTTCTTTGGGTCGAACCAGCTTTGCGCCGTAAACATTGAGGCCCTTTACCGCATCAGAGAAGAATTTCTCGGGGCGATAGGCTTCGGTTTCATCAATTGCGCTGGCAAAGGCAATGGCTTTATTGGTACGAACCATCATGAAATCATCCATACCGTCGTTATAAAGATTATTGCTCAGCACTACCTTGGCGCAATCATACATACCAACAACGCCCTTGGCGATCAGCTCATCATTATTGGTTTTGATCTCGGTAAGGGCATCGCGGAAAAGCTGATAGAAGAAGGGCGATACGGTAATAGAAACATTATCGCTTACATCAACATCGTTTTCACGCAACATCAGCAAGGCTTCATCTACCGCAGCCTTGGCTTCGGCAGGGGTTGTTACGGAAGTAGGAGCAACAACGTTTTCGCATTTTTCCGCAATCGAAGCAATATAAGTATCGCGGGCAGCCGCCATCTTGCGGCTTGCCTCTTCCATCATAATCGGCATCAGCTCGGGAGTCGCCTGAAGCTGATCCAGATCATCCACCATAAAATTGAAAGCCTTTGCCTGATCCAGATAAAGGTATACCGCACTGCTTGCTACCGTCTGGGGAGCATGAATTCCTGCATCGGGATCATAATCATAAATATCAGGGGCCATTGCGCCCAGAATTTTAACGCGCGAACCCAAGCGGGCTTCGCCCTCAAACTGGCGATTACAATCATCTACCAGCTTGCATTTCTTTTCCAGCTCGGTCTGGATAAAACGACTCCAGATGGTCGGTTTAAAATTTGAATAAGACATTTTTTATCTCCTTAATTTTGATAGGGAGGCCATGGCCTTCTTAAAGATGCCGGGATCGCGAAGATCGGCATCGGTTAAGCGGTCCAGCTCTCCGGAGGAATAATAAAGCGCAGCTCCTCCTGCTGTTTTTGCGCTAACCATGTCATCGGGGACCGGATTTCGGCGGCGGTCGGCTGCGATCTGCGCCTCATAGGCGGTAATCGGATCCACAGCTCCGCTTGCCATTAATCGGCAATAGATTTCCCCCACTTCCTCGGGGCGATTGGCTTCAAGCGATGGATAAGCCGAGCGCACCTTCGCCAGATCCTCATTAAAACGGGTTTCCTCCAGCAAGGTCATGGCTTCCCTTACCAGCGGATGGTTCATCACCTCCATGCGCAGCTGCTGCTCGCGGGCATCCGCCCGTATGGCATTTGCTTGCTGCTCCGCTGCGCGGCGCCGCGCAGCATTTTTGGCCCGTTCCTCGCGGGGCATTTCGCCCCCTTCCTCCCCGCTTTCTTGAGCGGGGATTTCTGCAGCTTCCTGCTGCTCAATGATCGCCTCTTCGGCAATCGGTTGCATTTGTTCGCTCATATATGAACTCCTTCTCCATTTTTACGCTTTTGGTGCGAATGTGATTTTTGCGCTGTTCACCTGCGATTTTTTTGAAATTAAGATTCTGCAACGATCAGCCCGCTGCGCCGCAGCAAAAGGCTGCGCAGCTTTTCCTTGGGCACGCTGCTATCGGCCTCCAGGGCCTCAACATATTCATCAAAGCTGATATGGCCTGCCTGAAGCAGCTCATTCAAGCTTTGCTCCTGCGCCAGCTTTGAGAAAGGGGTTGCGGGGGAAAGATCGATCCTTACCCGCGGCTCCAACGATTGAAGCAGCCGCGCGGGGATCAGCCGCCCCTCCAGGGTCAGCCCCGCGGGATGATAGGCGCGCAGCAGATCATACCAGATCAGCGCCGCCTCCTCAATGAATCGGCCAAGGCAGGCAACGGCGAAATTCAAATTCAAGGTTGCCGCCTCCTGCACCGCCAGAATTGCGGCGCCGCTGGCACGCTCGGGATTGATCTGGCCGGTTACCGCATCGCCTGCGCCGCAAAGATCGCGGGTGGTTGCAATCATATTATTCATCAGATTATAGGCGATCCCATTGATACCCGCCGGCTGAACATAAGAAATCAGCTCATTGATGGAAACATTGGGATCATCCACCGCAATTGATGCGCCGATCTTTTCGATATCCTCAACATTCTGAATACGCGGCGCATTATAAACCAGCTTAGGAAAGGCAAAGCGCTTCACAGCGATATCCATCCGAACCAGATTCTTATTGATTGCAATCTGATTGGGGATCAGGCTTTCAACAGCGCCCTGCCCGCGGCAGGAGCCCTTGCGCCGATTCCAGATAAATGATGCAATGGGATAGCGGGAAACTCCTTCCAAAACAGTTTCCGGATGGTAAACACAATTGCGGGTAGCCTGAACAAAGCAAACATTCCCATCCTTCTTATAGAATTTCAGGATGGAGGTACATTTCTGATATTCCTCCAAGCGGTTTTCCCGCAGAAGATCGCCCGCCGATTGAAGATCCCGATCGGCAATAATCTTTTCGATTTCCTGCTCCTCCAAACCATTGGCGCGTGCCTCGGCCCGTACCGCCTCCACCGCGCGCCTGCGAACAATCAGCAAATAGGGTTGGGCATTCAGATCGGTTTCCTGCTCATCGCCGAAGATGAGATTTTCGCCATCCAAAAGCTCGCTATGGAGTCGGCCGTTCTGCATATAAAAATAGAGATACGATG
>JAZQDS010000094.1:0-10341 GCA_045546895.1 Eubacteriales bacterium
AACCAAAGGGGATAAGGGCTATAACAATACCACTCATGCCATCAATCGCCAGGGGGAAATCGTTGGTCAGTATTTCAAGGCCCATCCTGCGCCCAGCGAAGTGCGCACGGAGGCGCAGAAGGGCAATGAACTGCAGGTGGATTACAGCTATCGCTTTAACGAGCCCTATGTGGTGGAGATCGAAGGCATTCGCTATGGCTTTATGACCTGTTATGATTTTTATTTCTATGAATCCTTTGCGCCTCTGGCCCGGAAGAATGTGGATGTGGTCATCGGCTGTTCCCATCAGCGGACGGATACCCATCAGGCCCTTTCCATCATCAATCGGTTCCTTTGCTATCAGACCAATGCATATCTGATCCGCTCCTCTGTTTCGCTGGGGGAGGAATCGGAGATCTGCGGTTGCAGCTGCATCATCAAGCCGGACGGCACGGTATTGGTGGATATGAAGAGCAAGATCGGGCTGGGCATTGCCGAGATCGATCCCAAGGAGAAATATTATAAGCCTGCGGGCTTCCGCGGCAAGGAAAAGGCCCATTATGAATATATCGAGGAGGGGCGCCGCCCTTGGTTCTATCGCAACGGCGGCAAGGGTGTGCCTGCCTTTGATGAAAACATGCCTTATCCGCGGCTTTGCGCCCATCGGGGCTTTTCGGCGGCCTTGCCGGAGAATACCATGCCCGCATGGGGCGCGGCGGTGGCAATGGGCGCCAAGGAGATCGAATTCGATCTTTGGGAAACCAAGGATGGCAAGCTGGTATCCTGCCATGATCGGGAGCTGGATCGGATCAGCACCGGCACCGGTCAGGTATTTGATTATACTTATGAAGAATTGCTGCAATTTGATTTCGGTGTGAAATTCAGCGAGAAATATAAGGGGCTGAAGATTGCAACGCTGGAAGAGATTTTGCAAAAATTCGGCGGGCGGGTCATTATGAATATCCATATCAAGACCAGCAAGACCTATCATAAGCCCTTTTCCGCAGCGGGCGCCCATCAGCTTTCGGCGCTGCTGGATCGCTATGATTGCCGCCGCCATGTTTATATTATGAGCGGCGATGATCAGGTGCATGAGCTGCTGCGGGAGCTTTATCCCGATCTGCGCCGCTGCATGGGCGATGGTACCCATGATTATACGCTGGTAGACCGCGCCATTGCGCTGGGCTGCCAAAAGGTGCAGTTCTTTACCGTTTATTTCAATCAGGAAATGATCGATAAGGCTCATGCCCATGGGCTGAAATGCAATATGTTTTATGCCGATACCCCTGAGGAGGCGCAAAAATATCTGGATATGGGAATGGATACCATCCTGACCAATGAATATCTGGAGGTTTCCAACGCGCTGGGGATTCAATAAAAAGGAGATTTTTCATGCCAAAGCCCTGGCTTCGCCATTATGGGGAGGTGCCCCATCATCTGGAATATCCCGCAGGCTCCATGAGCGATGCGGTACTTTCCTGCGCGCAAAAATATCCGCAGCAGCCGGCGCTTTCCTTTATGGGGCGGAGCCTTCCCTATGAGCGGCTGGCGGCGGAGATCGAGCGGGCGGCCCGCGCCTTTTGGGCGCTGGGCATCCGCAAGGGCGATCGGGTAACCCTCTGCCTGCCCAATATCCCGCCGGCCGTCTATTGCCTTTACGGCCTGAATCGGCTGGGGGCGCAGGTCAGCCTGATCCATCCCCTATCGGCAGAAAAGGAGATCGTTTTCTATCTGCGGGAGGTGGGAAGCCAAACGCTGGTAACCATCCATCAGTTTTATGAAAAGCTGCTGGCGGTGCAGCAGGATTATCCTTTGAAAAATCTCATCATTACCGATATCGATGATGCCCTTTGCGGGCTGAAAAAATGGGGCTATCGGCTGGCGATCAAGCGGAAATTCAAGCGGATCGAAAAAGCCGAAAATTTGCTCCTCTGGCGGGATTTTATCCAAAAAGGGAGCGCTTATCCGCCCGCTGAATTCAAAGCCGAGGAGGGGGCGATTATCCTCTTTTCGGGCGGAACAACCGGCATTAATAAAGGAATATTGCTCTCCAATCGCAATTTCAATGCGCTGGCGCTGCAAACCGCGGCCATGGCGGCGCGGCCGGTGGCGGGCAAGCGGCTTTTGGCGGCAATGCCCATCTTTCATGGTTTCGGGCTGGGGGTCTGCATTCATACCGCGCTGGTCTGCGGCGCAACCTCTATTTTGGTGCCGCGCTTCAATGTTGCCGAATATGCCAAGCTGATTAAAAAGGAAAAGCCCAATTATATCGCGGGGGTGCCGACCCTTTTTGAGGCCCTTACCCGCACCAACCATCTTGACGGCGCCGATCTGAGCGGCCTTTTGGGTGTCTTTTCGGGCGGCGACAGCCTATCGATCGCGCTCAAGCGCAAGATGGATCAATTTTTGGCGGAGCGGGGCGCGAAGGTGCGCATCCGCGAGGGCTACGGAACGACCGAATGTGTTACCGCCAGCTGCCTGACCCCCGATCATCTGGAGCGGGAGGGGAGCATCGGGCTGCCCTTCCCCGATATGGATTATAAAATCTGCAGGGTGGGCACCACCGAGGCCCTGCCCTTCGGCGAGGAGGGCGAGATCTGCATCAAGGGCCCAACCGTTATGCTGGAATATCTCAACCATCCCGAGGAAACAGCCGATGCGCTGCGGCTCCATCCCGATGGGGAGCGCTGGCTCCATACCGGCGATCTCGGCATGATGGATGGGGATGGATTTATCTATTTCCGCCAGCGGCTGAAGCGGATGATCGTAACCAGCGGCTATAATGTTTACCCCTCTCAGATCGAGAATATTCTGGAGGGCCATCCGAAGGTGCAGCTCAGCTGCGTAATCGGCGTTGAGGATGATTATCGGATGCAGCGGGTAAAGGCTTATATTGTTCCTCGGGCGGGCATCGAGCCCGATGCTGCCCTGCGGGAGGAGCTGATGGCCTATTGCCGCCTGCATATTGCCAAATATGCCTGCCCCCGCGAGCTTGAATTTCGCGCCGAGCTGCCGAAAACGCTGGTAGGAAAGGTTGCTTATAAAAAGCTGGAAGAGGAAAATCAAAAGGAACGCTAAATGGATAAGCGTTCCTTTTTTTATTTCAAAAAAATCAAGCAAAAATCTTGATTTTTCCTATTGACTTTAACGGAGTAAAGTGTTAAAATATTTCACATATATCAGAAAGGGGAAAGCCCAATGAGTAAATTTAGAAATGAAGAGACCGATCTGCTTTTCAAGGCCATTCTGAGCCTGAAGGATGCCGAGGAATGCTATCGCTTTTTTGAAGATGCCTGCACCATAAAGGAAATGCAGGAGATTGCCCAGCGCTTTTCGGTTGCCTGCAAGCTGGATGCCGGCAAAAATTATCAGGAAGTCAATAAGGAGACCGGCGCCAGCACTGCTACCATCTGCAGAGTCAATAAATGCCTCAATTACGGCAACGATGGCTATCGGATGGTGATCGATCGTATTAAGCGGGAGGAGAAGGCCGAATCATGACAGACGAGCGGGTTATCAAAAATGATGAGCGGGCAATCTTTGCCCTGCGCAGCCTTTATCGCAGATATGGCTATGCGCAATATAAGATGAGCCGCTTTGAGGAATATGATCTTTATGTTCGCAATAAGGATTTTTTGGTATCAGACGAGGTCATTACCTTTACCGATCATAGCGGGCGCCTTTTGGCGCTTAAGCCCGATGTTACCCTTTCCATCATCAAAAATACCATGGATCGGGAGGGGGAAGTGCAGAAGGTTTATTATAATGAGAATGTTTTCCGCGTTGCCAAGGGTACCCATTCCTTCAAGGAAATTATGCAGGCGGGGCTGGAATGCATCGGCGATATCGGCCGCTATGAGATCGCCGAGGTTTTGCTGCTGGCGGCCAAGAGCTTGCAGCTGATCAGCGAGCGGTTTGTTTTGGATCTTTCCCATATGGGGCTGATCTCCGCCATTTTGGAGGAGAGCGGTCTTTCGCAAAGCGCCCGCGCCACTGCCTTGAATTTTATCCATCAAAAGAGCGGCCATGAGCTGCGCGCTCTTTGCGCAGCGGAGGGGATTTCGGGCGAGAAGCCTGCGGCCCTGATCGATTGCTGCGGCACGCCTGCCGAGGCGTTGCCCCGCTTGAAGGAGCTGCTGACCTCCGAAGCGGAGCTTGCCGCGTTTGAGGAATTTTCCGCCCTCTGCGCTATTTTGGAGGATAGCGGGCTGGGCGCCTTTATTCGGGTAGATTTCTCGGTCGGCAATGATATGAAATATTATAACGGCGTTGTTTTCAAGGGCTATCTGGAGGGAATTCCCGCCAGCGTCCTTTCGGGCGGCGAATATGATAAGCTTTTGCAAAAGATGGGTCGCCGCAGCGGCGCCATCGGCTTTGCGGTCTATCTGGATCTGCTGGAGCGGCTGGAAAGCCCCGAAGCTTATGATGTGGATACTGTTTTGCTCCATGGCAAGGATGCCGATCCCGCCGCCCTTTGCGCAGCGGCGGAGCGGCTGGCGGCGCAGGGCAGCATCCTGGTTGCGGAATCGCTGCCGCGGGAGCTTCATCCCCGCCGTTTGATGCGCTTTGAGGAAGGGAGGCTTTTGACCCTTGAAGAAAATGGTTAATGTTGCGCTGCCCAAGGGGCGGCTGGGGGAGAAGGTCTATCGCCTTTTTAAAGAGGCCGGATTTGAATGCCCCTCCATTGAAGAGAATAATCGAAAGCTGATTTTTGAAAATCCCGAAAAGGGCGTGCGCTATTTTTGGGTAAAGCCCTCGGATGTTGCCATCTATGTTGAGCGCGGGGCGGCGGATATCGGCGTTGCGGGCAAGGATATTTTGCTGGAATATTGCCCCGATGTTTATGAATTGCTGGATCTGCGGATGGGAAAATGCCGCATGGCGGTGGCCGCAAAGAAGGATTTTCGCGATAACAGCGGCGCGACCTTGCGGGTGGCGACCAAATTTCCCAATATTGCGGAAACCTATTATAACGAAAAATGCAGAGATATCGATATCATCAAGCTCAATGGCTCCATCGAGATCGCGCCGATTTTGGGGCTTTCCGATGTCATCGTTGATATTGTTGAGACCGGTACAACGCTGAAGGAAAACGATCTGGAGCCCTTTGAAACGATTGTTCCCATCAGCGCGCGGCTGATCGCCAATCGCGCCGCGTATAAATTCAAAAATGAGGAAATCCTTGCGATTCGCAAGGGATTGGAAGCGCAGGTGAATCAGGATGATTAAGATTATGAAATACGGCCAGCTGCCGAATTGCGAGATTTTTGCCCGCGAGGAGCAAAAATTCGAGGTTGCCGAGATTGTTGCGGAAATTATCCGCAAGGTTCGGGCGGAGGGCGATCAGGCGCTGCTGGCCTATAATAAAAAATTCGATGGTGCCGAGCTTTCGGCGCTGGAGGTCACCGAGGCCGAGATCGAGGAGGCCTTTGCGGCGGTGGACCCGCGTTTTTTGGAGATCCTGCGCAGGGCGGAGGAAAATATCCGCCGCTTTCATCAAAAGCAGGTACGCAACAGCTTTATTCTTAACGAAACCGAAGGGGTTGTTTGCGGCCAGAAGATCACCCCGATCGAGAAGGTCGGCCTTTATGTACCGGGCGGGACCGCTGCCTATCCCTCAACGGTTTTGATGGATAGTGTGCCCGCCAAGATTGCGGGCTGCAGCCAGATTGTTATGGTAACGCCGCCGGGCAAGGATGGCAAGATCAATCCTGTGATCCTCGCCGCCGCCAAGATTGCGGGCGTTACCCGCATCTTTAAGGTGGGCGGGGCGCAGGCAGTGGCAGCGCTGGCCTACGGAACCGAGAGCATCCCGAAGGTAGATAAGATTGTTGGCCCCGGCAATGCCTTTGTTGCGGAAGCCAAGCGGCAGGTTTTCGGGCTGGTTTCCATCGATATGATTGCGGGCCCCAGCGAGATTTTGATTGTTGCCGATGGCAAGAGCAATCCCGCCCATGTTGCGGCGGATCTGCTTTCTCAGGCGGAGCATGATAAATTGGCAAGCGCGGTGTTGGTTACCGATAGCGAGCCGCTGGCGCTGGCGGTGCAGGCGGAATTGGAGCGGCAGATCCCGCTGCTCAGCCGCGCCGAGATTGCCCGCGCATCGATTGATCATAACGGCAAGATCATCCTTGCGGAGGATCTGAAGGTGGTTATTGAGATCGCCAATGAGATCGCGCCCGAGCATCTTGAATTGATGGTGGATGCTCCCTTTGATTATCTGGACGGCATCAAGCATGCGGGCTCCATCTTTATGGGGCGGAATTGCCCCGAGGCGCTGGGCGATTATTACGCCGGCCCCAATCATACCCTCCCTACCAGCGGAACGGCGCGGTTCTCCAGCCCCCTTTCGGTGGATGATTTTGTGAAGAAAAGTCAGTATACATATTATACCCGCGAGGCTTTGGAGCGGATCGGCGCAGATGTTGCCTATTTCGCTGAGCAGGAAGGTCTGCAGGCCCATGGGAAGAGCGTAACGATCAGATTGGAAAAAGAATGAGTAAATTTTTAAAACAACAATATCAAAAGCTTGAAGCTTATACCCCCGGCGAGCAGCCGCGGGATATGGAATATATCAAGCTTAATACCAATGAATCTCCCTATCCGCCTGCGCCGCAGGTGGTTGCGGCGATGAGCGGGGAGGAAATTGAGCGGCTGCGCCTTTATTCCGATCCCACCGCGAAAGGGCTGAAGGAAGCGCTGGCGGCGCTCTACGGCGTAGGCCCCGAGAATATCTTTCTTTCCAACGGAAGCGATGATATTCTGAATTTTGCCTTTATGGCCTATGGGCAGAATGGGGCGATCTTCCCTGATATTACCTATGGCTTTTATCCTGTTTTTGCAGAGCTTCATGGCGTTCCTTATCGGGAAATTCCGCTGCAGGATGATTTTTCCATAAACTATCTGGAATATCTTGATAAAAATCAACTCATTGTTATCGCCAATCCCAATGCGCCTACCGGAATGACCCTTGGCCTTGAGGCGATTGAAGCAATTTTGAAGAGCAATCCCCGCGCGGTGGTGTTGATCGATGAGGCGTATATTGATTTCGGCGGCGAGAGCTGCTATCGGCTGATGGATCGATATGAAAATCTTTTGGTAGTCAGAACCTTTTCCAAATCCCGCTGTCTGGCGGGCGGGCGGCTGGGCTATGCTATTGCGCCTGCGGCGATGATTGAGGATCTGGAAAAGATCAAATATTCCACCAATCCCTATAATATCAATCGCCTGACCATGCTGCTGGGCGAGGCAACGGTTGCGGCGGAGCCCTATTATCAAGAAAAATGCGCTGCTATTATGGCTACCCGCGCCGCAACAGCGGCCGCTTTGGAGGAGATGGGCTTTGAGGTATTGCCCTCGGCGGCGAATTTTCTCTTTGCCCGCCATTCTGCCATCGGCGGCGGCTCCCTTTATGAGGCGCTGAAAAAACGGGGAATTCTGGTAAGGCATTTTACCAAGGAGCGCATCAAGGATTTTAACCGCATCACCATCGGTACCGATGCGCAGATGCAAGCCTTTTGCCGCGCGGTAAAGGAAATTTTGGAGGAGCAGAAATGAGAAAGAGTAATATTGAGCGTAAAACGGCGGAGACCGATATCCGCCTTGCTTTGAATTTAGACGGCGCAGGAATTGCCAAGATCGATAGCGGCTGCGGATTTTTGGATCATATGCTGACCCTTTTTGCCGCCCATGGTAAATTTGATCTGGAGCTTTGCTGCAAGGGCGATACGCAGGTAGATGACCATCATACCGTTGAGGATATCGGCATCTGCCTCGGCAAGGCCTTTGAGGAGGCGCTGGGCGAGCGGCGGGGCATTACCCGCTACGGCAGCTTTATCCTGCCGATGGATGAGGCGCTGATTTTGGCAGCGGTGGATCTTTCGGGGCGGAGCTATCTCGGCTATGGGCTGGAGATCCCCTCTCAGAAGATCGGCAGCTTTGATACCGAGCTGATCGAGGAATTTATGCTGGCCTTTACCCGGCAATGCCCGATGAGCCTGCATCTTTGCCAATTGGCGGGCAGCAATTCCCATCATATTGCAGAGGGCGCCTTTAAGGCCCTTGCCCGCGCTCTGCGGCAGGCGGTTGCTTCTGATGGCACCGATGCCATTCCCAGCACCAAGGGGGTTCTTTGATGATCGGGATTATCGACTATGGAGTTGGCAATTTATTCTCGCTGCGCTCCTCCTTTGAGGCAATCGGCGAGGAGGTCTTTGTTTCGGGCGATGCGGCGGCGCTTGCCAAGGCGGATCGCTTGATTTTGCCGGGGGTAGGCGCCTTCGGCGATGCGGCGGCAAAGCTGCGGGAGAGCGGGCTGGAGCCGTTTGTGAAGGAGCAGGCCGCCCAAGGCAAGCCGCTGATGGGGATTTGCCTCGGAATGCAGCTGCTCTTTGAAAAGGGCTATGAATACGGCGAGCATGAGGGGCTTGGCCTTTTGAAAGGAAAGGTAATCGGCATGGAGGGCAAGCTGCCCGCAGCGCTGAAAATCCCCCATATCGGCTGGAATGCCCTGCGCTTGGATCAGCCGGATTGCCCCTTATGGAAGGGCATCTCGGAGGGCGATCATGTTTATTTCGTTCATTCCTTTTATGCGGTGGATTGCGCCGATTCTCTTGCGGCATCTACCGAATACGGCATCCCGCTGACCGCGGCGGTGGCAAAGGGCAACCTTTTCGGCTGCCAATTCCATCCCGAAAAGAGCGGTAAGGTGGGGCTGCAAATTCTGAAAGCCTTTTGCGAGGTATAAAATCGATGAATATATTTCCTGCAATAGATTTAGTCGGCGGCAAGGCGGTGCGCCTTTATAAAGGTGATTACGCCCAAATGACCGTTTATCATGAGGATCCCTTGGCGGTGGCAAAGGCTTTTGAGGCCGCGGGGGCATCCTTTATCCATCTTGTTGATCTGGAGGGCGCCAAAAGCGGCGTGCCTGCCAATTTGGAAACCATTGCGAAAATTGCCGAAAATACAAGCCTTTTCATTGAGGTCGGCGGCGGGATCCGCAATATGGAGATCGCGGAGCAATATTTAAGCATTGGCGCCGATCGTGTGATTTTAGGCACAGCGGCGGTGACCGATGAGGCCTTTTTGAAGGCGGCGCTGGAAAAATACGGCGAAAGGATCGCTGTTGGGGTAGATCTGAAGGATGGCTATGTTGCCATCAAGGGCTGGACAGAAAAATCCGAGCTGACCACGGAGGCATTTTTTGAAAAAATGCAGGCGCTGGGGGTGCAGACTGTAATCTGCACCGATATTTCCAAAGACGGCGTGATGCAAGGCACCAACCGCGCGCTTTATCAGGCGCTGAGCGAAAAATTCAAGGTGCAGCTGATCGCCAGCGGCGGGGTTTCCTCCCTTGAGGATGTAAAGGCGCTGCGCCGAATGGAGCTTTACGGCGCCATCATCGGCAAGGCTTATTATGTAGGCGCGATCGATCTCGCCGAAGCGATCGAGGTGGCAAAATGATAACAAAGAGAATTATCCCCTGCCTGGATGTAAAAGACGGGCGGGTTGTTAAGGGCGTGAATTTCAAGGGGCTGGCGGATGTCAGCTCGCCGGTGGAGCTGGGCAGATATTATAGCGATTGCGGCGCCGATGAGCTGGTGTTTTATGATATTACCGCCTCGGCCGAGGGGCGCGCCCTCTTTACCGATATCTTAAAAGAGGTGGCTAAGACCATCTTTATTCCGCTTACGGTAGGCGGCGGCATCAATACGCTGGAGGATTTCGGTCGGGTATTGAAATGCGGCGCCGATAAGGTAAGCGTAAATTCGGGCGCCATCCGCAATCCGGAGCTGATCCCCGCCGCCGCCAAAAAATACGGCGATCAATGCGTTGTGATTTCGGCGGATGTTAAAAGAGTGGACGGTGTTTATCGCGTTTTCGCCAAGGGCGGCCGCGAAAATACCGGCATGGAGGCCATCAGCTGGATCCAGCGCTGCGTGGATAACGGCGCGGGCGAGGTTGTTTTAAATTCCATCGATACCGATGGGGTAAAGGGCGGCTTTGATCTGGAAATGCTGGAGGCGGTAAGCAATGCGGTGAATGTTCCTGTTATTGCCTCGGGCGGCGCAGGCTGCGCGGAGGATTTTGTGAAATTATTTAAGGCATTGCCCAAGGTGGATGCGGGGCTGGCAGCCTCTATCTTCCATTTCGGCGAGGTAAAGATCGCCGATCTGAAGCAGCTGCTGAAAGAAAATGATATCAATGTGAGGTTATAAAATGCTGAATATCAATGAATTGAAATTTGATGCCAATGGGCTGATTCCCGCCATTGTTGTGGATGCGGAGACCGATCAGGTATTGACTCTGGCCTATATGAACAAGGAAAGCCTGAAAATTTCCATGGAGAAGGGGCTGACC
>JAZQDS010000095.1:0-19211 GCA_045546895.1 Eubacteriales bacterium
CTGCGTCCGGGGCAAGCCGGTGTCCAACGATGTCACCCGGGAGGACGCGACTGTTGCCGGCATCACCTTCCCGGTGATCGATAACGGTTGCGCCATCGGCGGAACAGTCCTGCGGTTTGTAGGTCAGGAACTGAAAGACGCCATGGAAAAAGCAGATGTGATCCTTGCTAAGGGCATGGGCAACACCGAATCCCTGTTCGGCTGCGGCTATAATGTGTACTATGCATTTCTAGTCAAGTGTGAGCGGTTTATTGAATACTTTGATAAACCCAAGCTGACCCCTATGTTTATAAATGACAGACAGTGAAAAATCCGCCGGTATTACCGGCGGATTTTTTCATACAAAAAGCACCGAGGCGAGTAGGCGGGGTTTCATAAAACATTATCCGGTTTTGCCACAGTCTTTTTTCCTGTAACTTCAGAATACCCCTTTGAAATACACAAAGTATTTCTGCATGGTTATTCTTTGTTAAAGGAAAAAATCCAGGCAGCAAAACTGCAAAGCACTTCAAAAGGAAAGATTTTTAACCCAAGACAAGAAAAAACGCTATGGTAAGGCTGACGCCTACCATAGCGTTTTTGCGCAGTATTGGATAAAAAGATTGCTTTTGAAGCGGATACTGTCTTATGAAGCCCCGCCTTTGCCTCGGTGCTTTTATTTGTTTTTTGATTAAGCCAGCTCGGCGAAGTACTTGATGGTGCGGACCATCTGAGAAACGTAGGAGTTCTCGTTGTCGTACCAAGAAACAACCTGAACCTGAACCTTGCCGTCGGGCAGGTTGCAGACCATGGTCTGAGTAGCATCGAACAGGGAGCCGAAACGCATGCCGATAACGTCGGAAGAAACGATCTCATCCTCGTTGTAGCCGTAGGACTCAGTAGCAGCAGCCTTCATAGCAGCGTTGATCTCTTCCTTGGTCACAGCCTTGGAGCAGACAGCGTTCAAAATGGTGGTAGAACCGGTGGGAGTGGGAACGCGCTGTGCAGCACCGATCAGCTTGCCGTTCAGCTCGGGGATAACCAGACCGATAGCCTTAGCAGCACCGGTGGAGTTGGGAACGATGTTGCAAGCACCTGCACGGCTGCGGCGCTTGTCGCCCTTACGCTGAGGACCGTCCAGGATCATCTGGTCGCCGGTGTAAGCGTGGATGGTGCACATAATGCCGGACTCGATGGTAGCCAGGTCATTCAGAGCCTTAGCCATGGGAGCCAGGCAGTTGGTGGTGCAGGAAGCGGCGGAGATGATGGTATCTTCCTTGGTCAGAGTTTTCTCGTTTACGCTGTAAACAACGGTGGGCAGATCATTGCCTGCGGGAGCGGAGATAACAACCTTCTTGGCGCCTGCAGTGATATGAGCAGAAGCCTTCTCCTTGGAGGTATAGAAACCGGTACACTCCAGAACAACATCAACACCGATCTCGCCCCAGGGCAGATCAGCAGCGTTCTTCTCGGCATAGATCTTGATGGTCTTACCTGCAACGGTGATCTCGCCTTCGCCCGCAACAACTTCCTTGTCGTAGCGGCCCTGAGCGGAATCATACTTCAGCAGATGAGCCAGCATTTTTGCATCGGTAAGATCGTTGATGGCAACAATCTCATAACCTTCAGCACCGAACATCTGGCGGAATGCCAGACGGCCGATTCTACCAAAACCATTGATAGCAACTTTAACAGACATTTTTTTGGCCTCCTAAAATAATTTTTAATTTACCATCGTTTATTATAACTGAAAACCGCAAGGTTTACAAGTATATTTTGTGATTTTTTCCACTTTCTCCATTATACCATAAAAAAACCGATCTTTTCTTTGGGTTTCGGTTGAAAATTGCCAAAAAACATGATAAAATAAAATCAAATTTCAATCCATTCAAGGAGGATTTTAAAATGGCATTACCGATTGCTTTGCAGCTTTATTCCGTTCGCGGCGATATGGAGAAGGATCTCCGCGGCACCCTCGAAAAGGTAAAGGCGCTGGGCTACGACGGCGTTGAATTCGCCGGTCTTTTTGATCATGATCCCAAGGAGATCAAAGGCTGGTGTGAGGAGCTGGGCCTTACCGCCATCTCCGCCCATGTTCCCCTGCAGGATATGCTGGAGGATCCCGATGGTGTTTTGGATCAATATGTTGCGCTGGGCGTTAAATTCGTTGTTGTTCCCTATCTGCCCGAGGAGCGCCGCCCCGAAAATTGCGATTTTATGAATACCATCAATGATGTTCGCAAGGTTTGCGAGGCCGCCAAGGAAAAGGGGCTGATCATGCTCTATCATAATCATGATTTCGAATTCAAAAAGGTAGAGGGCGAATATGCGCTGGATCTCCTTTATCGGCTGATCCCCGCCGATCTGCTCCAAACCCAGCTGGATACCTGCTGGGTCAATGTAGGCGGCGAAATTCCTGCCGATTATGTTCGCAAGTATGCGGGCCGCTGCCCCATCGTTCATCTGAAGGATTTCTATCGCGAATCTGTGAATTCCGATGAGCCTCTTTATGAGCTGATCGGCATCAAGACCGAAAAGAAAGCAGGCACCAAAAAGAGCTTTGAGCTGCGCCCGCTGGGCAAGGGCTTGCAGGATATTCCCGCCATCGTTAAGGCTTCCGAAAAATCCGGCGCCGAATGGCTGGTTATCGAGCAGGATAATCCCAGCATGGATCTCAGCCCCATGGAATGCGCCGAGGTCAGCATCAATTACCTCAAAACCATCGTTAAATAATTCATTTATAATAACAACAGCACCACCTTGACCAAGGTGGTGCTGTTGTTTTTATTTTTTCATTACCAGATTATAAATTTCATTTTTGGCCACGCCGCGATCGGCGGCAGCGGCCTTGATGGCATCCTTTTTGGAAAGGCCTGTTTCCATATAATATTCCACATGGGCTGCGGGGGAAAGCTTGGTCCAAAAGGCCTCCTCTTCCTTTTCCTCCTGCGCGCCCTCAACGATGATAACATATTCGCCTCGGGGATTATTTTCCTCATAATAGGCAATCAGCTCGGAAATGCTGCCCCGCTGCACCTGCTCATAAAGCTTGGTCAGCTCGCGGCAAAGGGCAATTCTGCGATCGCCCAGCTGCTCCAAAAGATCGGCAAGGGTGGCCCGCAGCTTTTGGGGCGCCTCATAAAAGATCAGCGTTTCCTTGGCATATTTAATTCCCTCCAGATGCTCCCGCCGATTTTTCTTGGCGGTAGAAAGAAAGCCCTGAAAAGAAAAGCGGCCGGTAGGCAGGCCGGAAAGGACCAGCGCGCTGATCAGCGCGCAGGGACCGGGGACAACCGAAACGGTATAGCCTTCTTCATAGAGCAGCTTCACCAGATCCTCGCCGGGATCGCTGATACCGGGCATTCCCGCATCGGTAACCAAAGCGCAGGTCTGCCCCGCGCGGATCTTGGCAAGAATTTCCAGCCCTCGCTCCCGTTTATTATGCTCAAAATAGCTGATCAAGGGCTTTTTGATTTCAAGATAATTCAAAAGCTTCAGGGTATTGCGGGTATCCTCGGCAGCGATAAAATCCACAGACGCCAATATTTCGCGGCAGCGAGGGGAAATATCACCCAGATTTCCGATCGGGGTCCCCACCAGATATAATACCGGCTCGTTCATTCCTTCCGCTCCCTTCGATAAATCTTCAATAATGCATCGCTCATTTCATTATCCTCCCGATGCAAAACCAAGGTAGGCTCAATGATCGGCTCCCGCCGACCATGCAAAACCGCCTCCAGCAATACCAGCATCGGGCGCTCGCCCTGATGCCCCTCTACCAGCTGCATCCGCGCAACGGCAAAACGGCCCTTTTCCAGCGCGGCAAAGATTTCGGGCAGGCGAAAGGGGCGATGCACCATAATCAGCCGCCCGCCGCTCTTTAAAAGATAGGCCGCCGCATCGATTACATCCGATAATGTGCAGGCGACCTCCCGCCGCGCCAGCTCCCGATGGGGATTTTGGCCCAAAATGCCTCTGCCCATCGGCTCATAGGGCGGATTGACGGTAACAACATCATAGCTGCCGCCCGCCGCCAGACTACGAATTTCGCGCAAATCCCCCTCCAAAATCCGAAGGCGGTCGGCGCATTGATTTTCCGCGGCGCTCCGCTCCATCAGGCGGCAAAGATAGGGCTGCAATTCCAGCGCATCCACCTGCGCCGCATCCCCTCTTGCCAGCAGCTGAAAGGCAACAATCCCCGTTCCGCTGCAAAGATCAATGATCCGCTCTTTCTTTTTGCAGCGGGCATAATCCGCCAGCAATACCCCATCGGTACCGAAGCGGAAAAATTTGCTGTTTTGCCAGATCCGATAGCCATTGAGCTGCAGATCATCCAGGCAATCAAAGCGGCTCAGTTCTTCCATCAGCGACCCTCTTTAAAGGCCTTGATCCGCAGATCCTCGCCGTAAAAATAGCAATAGGTAAAATGACCCAGCATACGGGAAACAATCCGCTCATCATAGGCTTTTTGCAGCCCCTCCAAATTCAGATTGGTAGAGAAAAGCATCGGCTTATTCAGGCGAATCCGCTGATCCATCAGATCGGTCAGCGTTCCTACCGTATAAGGGGTACGGGCCTCGGTGCCGAGATCATCGATGATCAGCATATCGGCCTCAACAAACTGCAAAAGATGCCCCTCCTCATCCTTAAAGCGCGCGCTTTCCATCCGCCGCGCCAGCTCGGGCGCGCTGATATAGATCACGCTCTTGCCCTGCGCCAATAATGCGCTGGCAATGCAGGTAGAAAGAAAGGTCTTTCCAAGGCCGGTGGCGCCAACAAACAAAAGGCTTTTATATTGATCGCCGAACCGGGCGGTAAAATCCTTGCAAACCTGAAGAATCCGCTGCATATTTTCGCGAGGGGAAAGCATTCCGCCCTCGGCGATATCGCTGTAAAGCGCCAAATCAAAGCGTTCAAAGCTCTGATCCTTGAGCGCCTGATCCAGATTGGATTGGCGGAAATTTTCCGCAATCAGCTCCCTGCGGAAGCATTCACACATCCCATCCGCCGCCATGCCGGTATCCCGGCAGAGCTTGCATTGAAAATGGGGCTCCAGATCGGCGCCCAACGCCCGCAAAAAATCATCCCGCTTTTTTTGGGCAGCCTGCAATTCTGCTTTCGCTTCTGCTGCGGCATCCGCATCGGTAAGGGCGGCGCAATAGCGCGCGCCCGCCTCGGTAATGGCGCGATCCATCTCCAAAAGAACGGGGTTTTCCCGATAGATCTGCTCTCTGCGCTCCGCCGCCTGCCAAACGGCCTCGGCATGGCGCGCCGCAAAGGCGGCCCAAAGCTGCTCTTTATTGCTCATTTCAGATTTCCTCCGCTCTGCATCATTCCGATGCCCATCTTTTCCAGCTCGGATAAGCCGCTATGCTGCTTGCGCTCGGTAGAAAGGGCGGCGCCCTCCTGAATATCGCTTACCCGCTTATAGCCCAGCTGATACCAATTATCCAGAATCTTGCCGATATAGGCAAACGACATTTTCCCCTTATGATCCATGCAGCGATTATAAGCCTCCAAAATCAGCTCCTCGCCAATACCGCGCGCGGCCCAGCTCTCGATGCTCTCCCGCTGCTTGGCGGAAAAGGCGGTCTGGATCCCGAAAGCCTTTGCCAAGCGGCTTTCCAGCTTGCGGCTTTGCTCCAGCGCATGAATTTTGGCCTCTGCCTTTTCAAAGGTATCGATGCCGCTGTCATACCAATCCGCGGCAACCGTTTCCATATAGCGATAGCTGAATTTATCGATGCTGACGCAATAGGCCGCCAGCTGAACAATCATTTCTGCGGAAAAATGCAGATTTTCCGCCATATTATAGAAAAGGGAAATCATCAGGCTATTGAGGGGCTTGCCCGCGATCCGCTGGATCTCCGCGATTGTCTGGCGGAAATCCTCATCGGTTTCCGCAAGAATAACGGTAGGCTGCACCCGCGGAAGCTCTTTGGGCTGAACGGTTTTGACCGCCGAAATCAGCCGCAGCTTGCCCTGCTCCATTGCAAACACCCGCTCCTTGACCCAAAAATCGATCGCATCCGCGACCTCCTCGGGGCGGATGCCGCAAAAGCGGGCAATTTCCTCAGCGGAATGGGCCATTTTATCAAAGCGCAGCAAAAAGAGCAATACCTTCAGCTGGCTCCCGCTTGCAACAGAAAGCAGGCCGTCTACCACCCTTGCGGGAAATTGGATGCAGGGCATCCTTGTTTCTTCAAACTGATAATTCATCCTTCTTTTCTTCCTTTATCCCCATAATGCGATATTTCCTCATTTTATTTCATTATATAAAATTCCGCATCAAAAATCAACACCCAAAACGAGGATTGAATTTCGGGCATATTTATGGTAAAATAAATATTTAGTAATATAAAGTGTGAGGTATCGCCAATGCTTTTTAATAAATTTAAAAAAGAGCGGTTTATGATTGTTGGGCTGGGAAATCCCGGCAAAAAATATGAAAAGACCCGCCATAACATCGGCTTTATGGCGCTGGATCTTTTGGAAAAGGAATGGGGCGCCGCTCCCTTCGGCAATAAGCAAACAGCAACCATGACCAAGGCGAACGTAGGCGGGCGGGAGGTTTTGCTGGTAAGGCCGCTGACCTTTATGAATCTTTCGGGCCGCGCGATCAATGAGGTGGGCAGCTTTTATAAAATTCCCGCCGATCATATCATCGTTATCGCTGATGATATCTCAATGGATATCGGGCGGCTGCGGATCCGCAGCAAGGGCAGCGATGGCGGACATAACGGCCTCAAGGATATCATTCGGGTATTGGGCAGCAATGAGCTGATGCGGATCAAAATCGGCGTTGGTCAAAAGCCCCATGCGGATTACGATCTGGCCGATTGGGTGCTCAGCCGCTTTACCAAGGAAGAGCTGGAGCGGCTGCAGCCGATGCTGGAGCTGATCCCGCCCGCATTAAAAATGCTGATGGAGGGCGATTTTGAAGGCGCTCAAAATCGATTCAACCGATGAGCTGCATTTTAGATCTTTTAAAAAACGAGCCTGCCTTGCAGGAGCTGCCGCTGGGCGGAGCCCTTCCCATTGCGCTGGATGGGCTTCAGGGCCAAGGCAGCATTCTTTCGGCGGCATGGCTTTGCAAAGAGAGCGGAAAGAAGGGAATTTTCGTTGCCCGCGAGGAGGCGGGGATCGCTGAAATTCTCGCGGCTTTTCGCGCCCTTTTGGGGGATGATGTTCTTTATCTGCCCGAGCGGGATTACCTTTTTGATACCTACTCCGCCCAATCCAGAGAGCGGGAAAATGAGCAAGCGGAGGTGCTTAAGCGGATGCGCGCGGGGGATTATTCCCTCATTATTGCGCCCCTTTCCGCCCTGCTGATGCCCTGCCCGCCGCCGGAGCAGGCGGAAGAAGGAAGCCTGGCGCTGCGAACCGGCAACGAGCTTCCGCCGCAGCAATTGGCGGATTTTTTGAGCAGCCACGGCTATACCGCCTTTGAGCTGGTAGAGGGCAACGGCACCTATGCCCGCCGCGGCGGTATCCTTGATGTTTTCAGCCCCAATTATCCCGATCCCATCCGCATCGAATTTTTCGGCGATGAGATCGATCGGATGGCTTTTTTTGATGTTTTGACCCAGCGCACGCTGGAAACGGTCGATGAGATCGAGATTGTTGCCTGCCATTCCCGCAAGGGCGAGGAGCAGCGGCTGCTGCCGTTGCTGCGCGCGCTGCAGGCTGAAAAGGCGCATTCCGCCCTCGCCCGCGATATCGAGCGGCTGGAAAACGGCGCCTCCATTGCCGCCGATCGCTATCTCCCCCTCCTATATCCGCAGCTTTTCACCCCGCTGGATCTTCATTCGGGGCTGCTCTTTTTGGAGGAATACGGGCGGCAGCAAAAGGTTTTTGATTTTATGGAATGGCAGCTGCAAGAAGAGCTGACTCGCCTTGCCGAAAAGGGTGAATATTGCGCCGATGGCGCCTATTTCCTTTCCCGCGCCGCCTTTAAGCAGCGCTTCGATGGCAATACCGTTTTTCTTTCGGCGGTGCATCAGGGGCTTGCGGAATTGCGCCTCGGTGCCATGCGCCATATTAAGATTTTAGAGGATCATCTTCCTTTCTATCGAGAGGATGCGCTGCTGGCGGAGCTGCAGCAGGCGGTGGCGGAGGGCTATACCATCTGCCTGAGCGGCGCGGCCGAGCGGCGGGAGGAATGGCTCTCTCTCCTGAGCGAAGCAAAAATCCCTCTCTCCGATACCCCAAAAAAGGGCGCGGTCTGCCGGCTGGATACCCCCCTCTCTTTTAATCTGCGCCTGCCCGATGCCAAGCTTTTGCTGCTGGCGGATCATACCAAAAAAGAGCGACATCCTCGCCGCCACGGCGTTCCAAAGGGCGAGCGAATCCGCTCCTTCAATGATATTGAGCCGGGGGATCTTGTTGTTCATGTATCCCATGGCATCGGCGTATATAAAGGCATTCGTCAGGTGGAAAATCAGGGGATCACCAAGGATTATATTGTGATCGGCTATGATAAGGGGGATACTCTTTTTGTGCCCTGCCCCCAGCTGGATCTGATCTCCAAATATATCGGCGCGGCCGAGGATAAGGGGGTAAAGCTCTCCCGCCTGGGCGGCAGCCAATGGGAAAAGACCAAGGCGAAGGTAAAAAATCAATCCCGCGAAGTTGCCCGCGAGCTGATCGAGCTTTATGCCAAGCGGCTGAATGCCGATGGAAATCCCTGCGATCCCGATTCCGATTGGCAGCTGCGCTTTGAATCCCAATTCCCCTATGAGGAAACCCCCGATCAGATCCGCTGCGTTGAAGAGATCAAAAAGGATATGGAGCAACCCTATCCGATGGATCGGCTGCTTTGCGGGGATGTTGGCTTCGGCAAAACAGAAGTGGCGCTCCGCGCCGCCTTCAAGGCGGTAGATAATGGCTTTCAGGTCGCCCTCCTTTGCCCAACAACCATTCTATCGGAGCAGCATTTTCTGACCGTGAAAGAGCGGTTCTCCGATTTTCCCATCGAAACAGCGGTGCTTAATCGCTTCCGCACCGCCAAAGAAACCAAAAAAATCCTTTCCGATCTGGAAAGCGGCCGGCTGGATATCATTATCGGTACCCATCGCCTGCTTTCCTCCGATATTAAATTCAAGCGTTTGGGGCTGCTGATCATCGATGAGGAACAGCGCTTCGGGGTAAAGCATAAGGAACGGATCAAGGAGCTTTCGGTAGGGGTTGATGTGCTTACCATGAGCGCCACCCCCATCCCCCGCACCTTGAATATGGCGCTCTCGGGTATTCGGGATCTTTCCATCATCGAGGATCCCCCCGCCGATCGCCAGCCGGTGACCACCTATGTTTTGGAATACGATTCGGAAATCTTGCTCTCCGCCATCGCGCGGGAGCTGAAGCGGGGCGGCTGCGTCTTTTATCTCAAAAACGATGTTGAGGCCCTTTCGGGGATCGCCGCCCGCCTTGCGGAGCGGCTGCCCGATGCCCGCATCGCCATCGGCCATGGCAAGATGACCGCCGCCGAGCTGGAAAAGACCTGGGAGCAGGTATTACGCCATGAAATCGATATTCTGATCTGCACAACGATTATCGAAACCGGCATCGATGTTGCCTTCGCCAATACCCTTATCATCGAGGATGCCGATCGGCTGGGGCTTTCCCAGCTCCATCAGATCCGCGGCAGGGTTGGCCGAAGCAGCACCCGCGCCTATGCATATCTTACCTATCGGCAGGGCAATATAATCAATGAAGTAGCTTCCAAGCGGCTGGCCACCATTCGGGAATTTACCGAATTCGGCAGCGGCCTTAAAATTGCCATGCGCGATCTGGAAATCCGCGGCGCAGGCGCCCTTTTGGGCGAAAAGCAGCATGGCCAGATGAATATCGTTGGCTATGATATGTATATGCGGATTTTGAAGGAGGCGGTCTTTGAGGAGCAGGGCAAAACCGAGGCGGCGGAAAATGATTGCGCCATTGATGTTTCCATCAGCGCCTTCCTACCCAAGGATTATGTTCCCAGCGAAAAGACCCGCATCGATCTTTATAAAAAAATCGCCGCCATCCAAAGCGATGAGGATTATGCCGATATGCTGGATGAGCTTTGCGATCGCTTTTCCGATCCGCCCGATTGCGTTTTAAATCTGATGAAGATTGCGCTGCTGCGGTCGATGGCGCGGGAATGCGGCATTACCGATATTAAGCAAAAGCAGGCGGTTCTTCTTTTCTTTGCGCCCCAGCCTACCCCTGAATTTTTAACGGCGCTGATTAAAGAATGCCGCGGCAGATTGCTCTATTCGGTGGGTTCAAAGCCCTATTATTCCCTTCATATCCAAGGAGATCGCGCCATCGCCGAGGAAATGACAAGCTTTTTAAACGTCTATCGGGAGCTGCTCGCAAAATTCAATATCGAATGAGAGGTTTTCAACCTTGGAGCAGCCGTTTTTATCTGTTTTGATTCCCATTTACCAAGCGGAGCCCTATTTGGAGGAATGCCTTGCGGGCATTCTGGCGGGGGATTTCAGCGATTTTGAAATCATTCTGATCGAAGATCATTCTCCGGATGACGCAGGCAGGCTATGCGATCGGCTGGCGGCGCAGGATCCGCGGATCCGCGCCATCCATCTCCCCCGCAACAGCGGGGCGGGCCCTGCCCGCAATCAAGGACTGGCGGAGGCGCGAGGGCTATATATTACCTTCGCAGATGCCGATGATCGGATTGATCCCGCGCTCTATGGGCGGATCGCCGCTGCGCTCAAGGCGCAGCCCGCCGATGGCGCGGTTTGGGGCGTTACCGAGGAATATTGCAATGGTTTCGGCAGGGTCACCCATCGCCGACTCCAAACGCCCGCCGCCGCCTTTTGCCCCAATCGGCAGGCGGTTAGGCAATCAATTCTGCCGCTGGAGCGCCTTACCCTTTTCGGCTATCAATGGAATCATTTTTATCGGCGGGCGCTGATCGAAAAATATCAGCTCCGCTTTCCTCATCTTCCGCTTTATGAGGATTTCTTTTTCAATCTCGCCTTTATTCAAAAAGCCGGCTCTCTGCAAATCCTTGCGGAGACCGGCTATTATTATCGCAAAGGGCGGGGCAACAGCCTGACTTCCCGCTTTGTTGCCGATTATTTTAAGCTTTCCTCTGCCCGCATCCATGCGCTGGCCGCCCTGCATCGAAAATGGGGGCTGCTGGATTCCGAAGCCCGCCGCTTTTTGGGCGCCCGCTATCTGCGCTATATCCTATCGGCTATCATCCGCAATTGCGATCCTCGCAGCGGCCTTTCCCATCGGCGCCGCGCCGCCTTTATCCGCGAGATTTGCCAAAGCCCTCTTTATCGAGAGCTTTGCCGCGATCAGCGGGGGCTTGCGCGGCTGCTGGCCGCCCTTTTGGAGCGGGCACCCGCCGCTGCGCTGATGCTGGGGCGGGCCGGCTATTGGATTCAATAAATTGCCGTATTTCTGATATAAAAAGTCTTATTTTTGAATTATTATTTCATATTTATTATGTTATGATGTAAAAAACAACACTTTTTTATAGAAAAGAGAAAACCATGCGGCGAAACGAATTGAAATATTTTTTTCATAGCTTTCTTTACAGCCTGACTCCGCTGATGATTACCGGCTCTATCCTGCAAGCCTTCCTTTTGGAAAACGGAATGGCGCAGGATGCCGTTGCCCAATTAATGGCGCTTTTTCAAGCCATTCAGGTCGGGGCAATGCTTCTTTTTTCGCTGCTGATCGATCGGCTGAAAAATATCCTTAAATTCGCCGCGGCAGCCTATATGGGCCAGCTTCTCCTATTGCTTGTTTTGGGAGCGCTTTGCCTGCTGCCGCCTTTGGGAAGCGCTCTCCTCTATCTCATCGTTTTAATTGCGGGCATTCTTACCAATATTATCATTGCTGTAAGCTCGGTATTGGGCTATAAAATTCCCTATCTGGTAATCGATATGCGGAATTTCGGTACCATCTGCGGAAATCTCGGCTTTGTCGGCGGTATTTTGGGAATTTTGGTTTCGCTGATTATGACCTTCCTGACCGCCCGCTTCAATTATAATTTCGTTATGTTCTTCTTTTTCTGCATCGCCGCCATTGCGTTGCTCCTTTCGGGCATCCTGCTTTGGCGAATCCGCCCCCTTGCCGCGCCCGCACCCCCAAAAAAGAAAAAACGCATCAATATGCTGCGCTATAAACCCTTTACCCATCTATTCTTTCCCAATCTGCTGCGGGGGTTCACAAGCGGCGTTTTGGGCGTTGCCATGACCATCGGCTTTTCGCTGGGGATCACCGACCATAGCTCCGGCGCCATGCTTTCGCTGATGCTGCAATTGGCTAATGTTGCCTGCTGCTTCATTTATGCCCGCATCGCGCGGGAGCGCAATGATCATTGGATCATTCTTTGCGCCACCTTCGCGCTGGCTATCGCGCTGCCGCTGATGCTTTTATGGCGGGCGCCGATCGTTTTTTATATCTTTTATTTGCTGGCGAATTTCAGCATTGGATTTATCAATAACGCGGTACCGGTTGCAGTAACCAAAATCATTGATTTTGATTGCGCGGGCCAATATTCCTCCTGGCGGATGACCCTCCATACCCTCGGCATGACCCTCGGCAATGCGGCAGCCCTGCCGCTGATCGGCCTTTTCGGCAGCTTCGGTACCATGCTGCTGGCAGCAACCGCCCAGCTCCTTTCGGGCGGAATTTATTTTCTTTTCCTTCGCCGCTTTTGGAAAAACGCCCCTCAATAAATATGAAAAAAGCAATGCCAAGGGGTTTTGCCCTTACAGATACCCCCTTGGCATTGCTTTTTATTTCGGAAGATCCAGCGTCTGCTCCCCTTTGATGAGGCGGCAGATGATATGCTCCGCCATCTTCATTCCCGCAATGGCGGGCAGATAGGCAATGGAGCCAACCGTTCGCTTTCCGCCATCCTCAATGGGATAAGCAGGGATCACAGGCGCCTCGGAATAAAGGGCGCGCAGCTTGCGAAAGCCCGCCTGCTTCAGCAGCAGCCGCATCTTTTTTGCCAGCGGGCAGCCTGCGGTTCGATCAAAATTGACAATATGAAGCCCCTCGGAGCAAAGACGATTGCCGGTGCCCATACACATCAGCATCGGAATCCCCTTTGCGCGGGCGTATTCCGCCAGCGCCAGCTTGGCAGCAGCATCATCGATGCAATCCACGATATAATCAAGATCGGCGGGAATCAGCGCGCCAACGCTCGCAGCGGTAATCCAAGCCTCTTTGGCCTCAAACCGCAGCTCCGGCGCAATTAATGCCGCCCGCTCGGCCGCAACCTCCGCCTTGGGGCGGCCGATGCTCTCGGTTGTTGCCAAAAGCTGACGATTTAAATTGGTTGCCGAAAGGCGATCGCCATCGATGGCAAGGATGCTTCCGATGCCGCTCCGCGCCAGCGCCTCCAGCGCCGCGCCGCCAACACCACCCAGCCCAACAACCGCAATCCGCGCCTGCTGCAGCCGCGCAATTCCTTCGGCGCCGATCAATGCCTTTGTTCGCAATAAATGCTCCATTTCGCAGCCTCCCAATAAGAAAACGCGAAAAATAATATTTTTCGCGTTTTTATTTTTTTGAAACACCCGCAATGCCGTGATTTACACAAGCTTGACCCCTAACATACGTTAAGGTGGGTTTTTGCCGGGTTGGCCTCACAGGCTTCCGACGGAGGGCATTTGCCCAAAGCCGGCATGCACACAGCGCCCGAGCGCGATCCCGTAGAATAAGTGTAGGCTCAATATAATGCAAACCACGCACACCGCAGGATATAAGCAAAAATTATTCTTCCTCGCCGAGATCGTATTCCTCGCCCAGCGCTTCCTCAAAAGCGGGCAATACCTTGGCCAGCTCCTCATCATCGATGGTCACCAGCAGCTCTTCGCCGTTATCATCCTCGATCGCCTTCAAAACGATCAGCTGGCCATCGCTTTCCAGCTGCGCCTGAGGATCCTCAAATTGCTCAATCAGCCCAACATAGGTAAGACCATCATATTCAATGCTGCCCAGCACCTCAAATTCGATCTCGCGACCGTCTTCATCGGTCAAAACAACAAAATCATTTCCATATTCATTTGCCATTTTTTCATCCTCCTTGCATTTCTGCAATTATTCTATCATAGTTTTTCGGAAAAATCAATCCGGGAAATAGCAGGTAAAAAGAGAACCTTTTCCAAAAATGCTCTCCACCTCTACCCGACCGCCCATCTCCGTAACAATGGAATGAACGATGGAAAGACCAAGGCCTGTTCCGCCGGTGCTGCGGGAGCGCGCCTTATCAACCCGATAGAATTTTTCAAAAAGATGGGGCAGATGCTCCTTGGGGATGCCGATGCCCTCATCCCTTACCGAAAATTCAATCCCATCAATAGCCTCCCGCAGGGCAAGGGTAATCCTTCCCCCCTCATTGGAATATTTAATGCTGTTGCTCAAAAGATTGAGCATCACGCGCCGAATCTGATCGGCAACGCAGCAATACATCCGCTGCTCGGGCATCTCCCAAATCAATTGCAGCTTCTTCTTTTTCAGCTCCAGCGACATCGATTCCGCAATCTCCTCGGCAACAGCAACCAAATCAATTTCCTCCTTCGGGGCGGAGGCGGCCGCATTGCTCTTGCTCAATTCCAAAAGCTGATTGACCATCTTATTCATCTGATCGGCCGATCGCTCGATCACGCCCAAAAAGCGCTTGGCGGTGGCGGGATCGGTATCCCCCTCCCGCAGGGTTTCGCTATAACTCTTGATGACCGTAAGCGGGGTTTTCAGCTCATGGGAAACATCGGCAACAAACTGCCGCCGCTCCTGCTCCAGCTGCTCCGCTTCGGTAATATCATCCAGCAAAAAGAGGGTACCCTCCGCGCCGTATTCGGTAAGATAAAGGCTGCGGTAAACAAAATAATAGCGATCGTTGATCTGCAGGATAAACCGCCGCTCCTGCTCATGCCCCTCCAAAAATTGAGATTTTTGGGGCGGCTGATCAAAAAGATTTTTAAAAGCGGCATTGCTTTGGGTAATTACCCCATGCTCATTTACGGCAAAAAACGGCTTGGGCAAATTATGCAGCAGATCCAAAAGCATCTGATAGCTGCGGCTGATCTGCTCGCCCATTTCGTTATAAACCCGCGTAAGCTCACCCAGCTCATCCTTCCGATTGGTATGGATCGGCTGAAACTCGCCCGGCCGATGCATTGCGCGGGCGCTTTCTGTCAGCCTCTGGATGGGGATCAAAAAGCGGCGGGCGAAATAAAATCCCAGCGCCACCGCCAGCGCAACGCCGAAGATCAGCGCCTGCGCAAACAGGATCAGATAGGCGCGCAGATCCCGATGAAGGGAGGTGCAATGATCAATAATATAAAGGGCATAGCCCTCTACCTCCAGCGGCAGTGCATATTCCAGCGAGGGGGCAAAAAACCTTGATTTTTTCCATCTTTCACCCCGCTGGGCTGCCTTTACCGCATCGGTCTGCGGAGGGACTACCCCGCCATCGCTACTAATGGGTAGCAGTTTTTTGCCATGATAAACGAAATAGCTACGATCATTTTTCAAGGGATTCAGCTGATCCTGATTGCGCAAGCGACTCCCCAGAATCGAAATTTTGCTTTCTGTAAGATCCAGATAATAAAGATCCTCCTCCAGCTGATCTATCTGATCATAGAAATCATTGCGATAATCAAGGATCATATTGGAAAAGATCATCGCGCCCATGAATAAGGTAATAACCAATACCAGGGCCAGCATCAGCCCTACCAGCCGATAGCGGAGATGACGCTTTTTCATTCGCCCTCACCTGCCATATAGCCGATGCCGCGCTTGCTGAGGATATAGCGGGGCTTGGCGGGATCCGGCTCGATCTTTTCCCGCAGGCGGCGGATGGCAACATCCACGCTGCGATCCTCCGAATTGGATTGCCGATAGCCCCAAAGGGCCTGCATGATCTCCTCGCGGCTGAAGCATCTGCCTGCATTTTCCGCAAAAAGCAACAGCAGGCGAAATTCCTTTTTGGAGCAGGCGATCTGCTCGCCGCCGCGCTCCACCGAATTGCTGCGGCGATCCAGAGTCAGCGCTCCCCATTGCAAAACATCGCTCTTTTCCCCGCCCTGATAGCGCCCGAGATGAACCTTTACCCGCAGCATCAGCTCCTTTACCGAAAAGGGCTTGCAGATATAATCATCTGCCTGATGGGAAAAGCCCTCCAGCCGATCCTCCTCGGCTGCCTTGGCGCTCATAATCAGGATGGGAATATCCGATTGCAGCCGCAGGGCATCCAGCAGCGAAAGCCCATCCAGCTGCGGCATCATAATATCTAAAATTACCAGATCGAAGGCGTATTTTGAAAAAGCAAAAAGACCCTCTTCCCCATTGGAAGCGGTAACCACCGAATAGCCCTCTTTTTCCAGATTGAAGGCAACAATATCTAAAATATTTTGATCGTCTTCAACAACCAATATCCGTTTCATTTTTTCGCAACGCCTCCTTTTATTTTATTTTATCATAAAAAGCTCCCAATGGCAATAGAGCGATAAACTATTGTAAATCATCGGGAAATATGTTAAAATGAGGTCAAAATCATTATCAAATAACAAGGTGAACTGCAAGATGAAGAAAATCCTGATCGTTGAAGACGAACAGAATATTGCAAGAATGATAACGCTGGAATTGGAGCGGGAGGGCTATACCTGCCGCCATGCGGCCGATGGCGAGGAGGGGCTGCGCTGCGCCCTTGCGGAGGATTACGATCTATTGATTTTAGATGTAATGCTCCCGCGGATGGATGGCTTTGCGCTGCTGGAGCAGCTGCGCCGCGCCAAGGATACCGCTGTTTTAATGCTGACCGCCCGCGGCGAGATCGAAGATCGGGTAAGAGGGCTGGATCTGGGCGCCGATGATTATCTGGCAAAGCCCTTTGATCTGCGAGAGCTGGCGGCGCGGGTGCGCGCAGCGCTGCGCCGCAGCAAATCCGAGCCCTCCACCATGATCAGCTATGGCCCCCTGCAGGCAGATCGCCTTTCGCTGCGCTGCTTTTGGGAGGGGGAGGAAATCCTGCTCGCCCGCAAGGAATTTGAGCTGCTGGTTTATTTCATGGAGCATCCCAATACTCCATGCTCGCGGGATCAGCTGCTGCGGGAAGTATGGGGCTATGATTTCTCGGGCGATACCAATCTTGTTGATGTTTATATCCGCTATCTGCGCGCCAAGATCGATAACCGCTACGGCGTTCATTATATCCGAACGGTAAGGGGGATCGGCTATGCCTTTGGAAAAAGCAATGGATAAGCCCCAAATCAAGGCCGGCTATAAAAAGCAGCTGGCCGAGCTGAAATTTGAATATAAAAACGGCAAAAACCGCCGAAAATATGCCCATCGGATCCGCCGCGAGGAGCTGCGTTTTATTTTGGATAATGCCGAAAAGGATCGCCAAAAGGCCGCCAAGCATTCGCTGCGGGAGGAAAAGCGAGAATATAAAAAGGAATCCTTCCTCCAGAAATCCATCTATCTGGAAAAGCGCGCCGCCCTCAAGAAAAAGCGGCGGGAGGCGCTGGGAAGCGTTGTTCAGCTGGTTACCGAGCGGGCGCCCGAATCGCTGGTCGGCAGCCTTACGCTGAATTATGTTTTGATCATCCTCATCTTTGCGCTGCTGCAGGGGATCTTCGTTGTCGGCTCTGCCTATTATGTTATCGACCGCCGCGCCACCGATTCGCTGCTGACCATGGCGGAAAGCATGGAGGCCAGCGGCGGCCGCCGCGAGCTGGCGGAGGCGCTGGCGAAGGATTCGGCGGTGAATATTTCCCTTTACGATGCAAGCGAAAACTGCCTCTATTCCTGCGGCTTTGAAACAAATAGCCCGCTCCCCTATAATCAGCAATGGGAGGAGCCCTTTACCCATCAGCAGCAAACCGAGCTGATGCGGGTTTATTCCAAAAAAATCCAAACCGAGCAGGGGCTATGCCTTCTCAATCTGGCTAAAAGCCTCAAAACCGAGAGCGCCATCCTTTCTCTGATGATCAATCTGCTGCTGATCTCCATCGCGCTTTTGGTAAGCATCAGTTATTTTGTTGGCTATCGTACTACACGAAAGCTGCTGCGCCCCATCGGCGTTTTGGGGCGGGCGATGGAGGAAATGAGCGCCGCCCATCTTTCCGATCGATTGGAAACCGCCCATATTCGTACCGAGCTGATCGAGGTGGTAGAATCCTATAACCGCATGCTGGATAAAATCGAAGGTGCCTATGAGCGGCAAAAGCAATTTGTTTCGGATGCCTCCCATGAGCTGCGTACCCCTCTGGCGGTCATCCGCGGGTATAGCGATATCCTTTCCCGCTGGGGCGCGGAGGATCCCGCCGTTTTGAAGGAAGCGGCGGAAGCCATTCAGGCGCAATCCACCGCCATGCAAGCGCTGCTGGATCGGCTTCTGGAAATCGCCCGCAGCGACAACGGAACCCTCAAAGCCGATTGCCGCCCCCTGCCGCTGCTCCCCATTTGCGAGGAGCTTTTGCAGGATTTTCGGCTGCTCCATCCTGCCCGCAGCTTTTCTGCGGAGGGCGAAGCGACTGCCTTTGCGGATAAAAAGCTGATGCGCCAGATTTTAACCATTCTTTTGGATAATGCCGCAAAATTTACCGCCGAGGGCGGTAAGATCCGCCTCCTTTTGGAGCAGCGGGAAGGCAACGCTTATCTAACGGTTGAGGACGATGGCATCGGCATGAGCGAAGAGATTGCCGCCCATATCTTTGAGCGGTTTTATAAGGGAGATAGTTCCCATAATGCCAAGGGCTATGGTCTGGGCCTTTCCATCGCCAAGCTGATGACCGAGCTGCAGGGCGGCTCCATTCAGGTTTCCTCCCGCCCCGGCGAGGGCTCTGCCTTTACCGTTAAACTTCCGCAATAAAAAATAAGGCCGGTTTTTAATCTCTCTTCCCTCGCCCTGCTCTCTTTTTTTCATTATATTCTATTTGAAGACCGGCTTCAATTGATTTTCAAAAATGTAACACAAATGTAACATAAAACCCCTCCCCGAAAGTGCGTTGTTCTTATCGGAGAAAATAGAATTTTTTTAAATTCAGCTAAGAACCAGCATCGCATTTGTAAGTACAAATGCGCTTGGGCAGTAGCCCAAACCCACTAACAACAGAAAAGAGAAGATTCGTATCATAACGAGTCTTCTCTTTCTTTTTGTCTGTTAAGCAAACACGAATCATCCGAACCTGCCTAAAATGGCAGAATTTCGGCGCTTTTCGGCTTGTCGAAGTTTTGTAGGCGCCAGCCTTACA